>JALOQL010000046.1 GCA_025453415.1 Minisyncoccota bacterium | reverse complement strand
TGGCGGCGGAGCCGGCGGCGGCGGAGGAGGGGTAACGGTTTTAACCGGTAATAAATTTGCAACCGCCGACCTTAACGGCGACGGCAAGGTGAATTCCGTCGATTTCTCGATCCTACTCTATTACTGGAAATCGAAGGTCGCATTAAAAAATCCGCTGGTAGATATCAACCGCGACGGCAAGGTAAACTCCGTGGATTTTTCGATAATGCTTTACCAATGGAGCAAAAAAACAACGCCGTTGATGGTAAAAAGATGATCATGCCTGAAATATTTAAACGGCCGATGCCGATTTTTATCTTGATGATGATTATGCTGGCATTCCCGCGAGGCGCGTTCGCGGCGCAATTGAATTTCCAAGAATTGCCAGGATCCGGGGGGCAGGACGGAACGAGGGTCATTGAGGTAACGATCGACCCGCGATCAAAGGATTTGAACGTCGCCGAAGGTTCGATCGTTTTCGAAGGGATCAATTCCGATGGTCCGTCGGTTAAGGTCGATACCGATGGATCGATATTGACGGTTTGGCAACAGGAGCCGGAGTATGTTCCGGGAGAAAAGACCGTCCGTTTCACCGGCGGCGCGCCGGGAGGATTCAGCGCAAGAAGCTTGCTTTTCCGTCTGCGCCTCGCATTGCCCGCATCCGGGCGCCTGACGGTCGGATTAACCGGCGGGAGCGCCTATCTCAATGATGGCCGGGGTACGCAAGAAGCCCTCTACGCGCAACCATTGGTATTGGGACCGGAAAATGAAAACTCTCCGGGGGCGGAAAAGGAACCATTGAATACCCCGCCGCGACAGTTCGATGTTAAAATATTATTATCAGCATTTTTCGCCATTATCGCATCGATAACCATTTACTATGCATATAAAAGGATCGGTAAAAAATAGATCTTATCGCATCGCGGCGCTGTTGGCGGTTTTATTTGGTTTTTGCGGCAATGCGGAGGCGGCGGCAATAAAAATCGAATCCACCTCGGACAGCATCAAAGTTGGACAGACTGTTTCGCTGTCAGTTGTCATCGATTCCGAAGGGGTTGCGGTCAATAATGCGGGAGCTTCAATAGAATTCCCTTCGGAATATTTCGATGTGCTGTCGGTCAACAAGGCCGGTTCGGTATTTTCAATTTGGGTAGAAGAGCCTTCTTTTTCCAACGGCAACGGAATCGTCGCTTTCGACGGCGGGCTGCCCAGCCCGGGTTTCAACGGGAGCCGGGGCTTGGCGTTATCTTTCGTTGCCCGGGCCAAAAAAACCGGCCAGGCGGAAATAAAATTCGGCGAGGCGGCGGTTCGCGCCAATGACGGTTTGGGAACTGATGTTTTAAAAAACAGGAAAGGAAAAATTTTTAATATCATCGCCGCGGAGCCGGCGGCGGCGCCTTTATTGAGTTCAATTTCCGCGCTGAAGTTATCTTCGCCGACGCATCCGGACCAGAACCAGTGGTACAGGGACGATGATGTGCTGGTAACTTGGTCGATAACGTCGGGTATCGATTCGGTGCAGACGGTCATCGGCAAGAATGCTTCAACCATGCCCCAAGTTTCGTACAGCCCCGCGATTGACAGAAAAACGGTTAACGGCCTGGGTGACGGCATTTGGTATTTTAAGGTGCGCGCCGGAAAGAACGGCGAATGGGGTCCGGTCAGCAAATATGTTTTCAAGATCGATTCTACCGCGCCCAAAAACAACGGCACGGAGTTTAGCTATGAGAGCGCGTCCAAAACTCTTAATATCGTTTCCGGCATCCAGGATGAAATTTCCGGAATAAATCATTACGAAATATTCCTGAACGGCAATCTTGCGAAAAAAGTTCCGGCCGATGAATTTGTCGACGGTAAGTATAGTTTTCCGATAGATGCCGCCGGGGAAAATGAGGTAAGGTTGTCGGCATATGACTTTGCGGGTAACAATATTGAAACCGCGGCATTTTTTAACGCGGCCGATGATTCGGTGCCCGAGCCCGAGACGGCGGCGGCGACGACTTCTGTCGATGGTTCAACGTCCGATAATCCGCCGGCCGAATTAATTTTGCCGTCCGAAGCGCCCGCCGTTTTAAGCATTGATCAGGTAGCGCCGGAACTATCCGCCAACGAACAGCTGCTGATCAGCGGCCGGACGCAAGACGCGAACTCGAAAGTGACGGTAAATATCAGGCGCGGGAATGAAAAACCGACCGTCGTGCGGGCGCAATCAAACTCCGAAGGAAACTTTTTCGCGCTGACGCCAAAGCTCGAAGCGGGTGATTACGATATATGGCTTACGGCCGGATCCGGAGACAATTATCTTTCTTCCGCGCATTTGCGGACCAAGGTAATTTCTAGACCCTTGAAAATATCGGTCGACGATCCGGTGACGATCGCCTTCGGCGCGGTATTTTTGTTGGCGATGATAGCGGCGTTCTGCCTGGGCTTCAATTATCGAAAGATCAGGCGCAAATTGACCATGCGAAATCTGGTATGCGGCGATGCGGCGCGGATGAGGGAAATATTCGCTAAATATCTAGAAATACTGCAGCACGTCAGGCGCCACCGTGTTTTGACGAAAGAGGAAAAAGAGATCAAAGATAACCTCGAGGTCGATTTGGAAGAAATCGAAAGGAAAATATCCAGGCGAAAGCGAAGCGCTACAAGAGGATAATTCGTAAAAGCGCTAAAATATTATGGTAGGCGTTTACTATTTGCATGGCAAGATCATAGTTCATAAAAAGTAAATTTGCTTTAACGGCGATTGTTTCCGCTTTATTTTTATTGGGCTTCCAGAAAGCTGCCGCGGCGACCTTAAGGACCGCGTTGGCGGGACCCGGCGTTGCCGTTGGAGACGCAATAACATTTTCAGTATTTTTAAATTCGGCGGGAGAGGTGGTAAATAATGTCGAGGCACTTGACTGTGCGGTGTTAGGCCAAAACCAACTACAAAGCTATATTAAATCCAAGAAAGCCAAACGCGAAAAAGGTAGGCAATTATAATGTAAGTCAATTTTAACATCGTTATGGAAATTAAAATCAGATGGTTTTGGTTAGTAGTCGCAAGCATGATGTTGGTGCTTGCATATCTGTGCTTATCGCTATTACTATTTTGGGCTACCGATTCCGGGGCGAGGCGCAATGCATTTTTATATAATCAGCCCCTGGCCGGTAAAATATTTATTGTATTTGCATTATTGAGCCTGGTTTCTGTATTTTTCACAAAAAGAGAGGCTAAGAGGGTGGCGCTGTATTCCGCGTTTGCTTTTTTAGCCCTATTCGTAGCGGCAAGCGCGCTTTCGCAAGTTTTTCGTTGATAAAACGTTGCTTCCGGCGCAGTAAAAATATCGATTCAAAACAAAAACTGCCCCACGCTTTGGCGAGGGGCAGTTTTTCGCGTTAGATCAATATCGAGGCAAGCGCGCCGGATTCGCGCGCCTCCCTTATTTCCATGGCGATGCGCCGGCCCATGTACATGCCGGGGCCGTATTTCAAATAGGCGTAAGGGGAAGTGCCGATGCCGATGTTGGAGCCGGCGACGATGCGCGCCGAGATCTCGAAGGCGAATATCTTCAAATCTTCGGTGACCACGGTTTCCAGGCAGAACGGCCCCACCAATCCCGGAGGCGCGAGTTCCGCGGCTTTTTTGTGGACGTTGTCGCCCATGCGCAAAACTTCGGGGAGCAGGGATTCGCGCAACGCCAGCGGCAGGTTGCCCACGATCGTGTAGCTGGGATTGGTCTCGATCTCCAGCTGTTCGCGCGCGGGGATCTTGCTGATGCCGTCGACCGCCGATTCGTAGCGCCGGTCGATGCCCAGCAATTCCACGTCGTTTTTGACGATCGAGGAAAAGAATTGCGGATAGACGTTGACGCCGATGATGTATTCCTGCAGGTGGATATCGTCGATGTCTCCCTCGCGCAACAGGCCGCGGCCTACCATCAGGGAGAACTGTTTATAGAACGATTGGGGCGAATTGACCAGAAAATAACCGCTGCCGCCCTTGGCGCCCGACATTTTGGCGATGACCATCCGGTCGATGTCTTCCGGTTTTTCGAAGGTCAGCGGCAGGCGCAGCCCCGCTTTAGAGAGCCAATCGGCCTGTTCGTTGCGGTTAGCTTCCCAGTGAAGCAGCTTTCGGTTGCCAAACATCGGTACCATCAGTCCTTCGACGAGCTGGCCGGTTCCCAGGTAGGCCGTGAACGACCCGTGGGGGATGAGGATGGTATTCAGTTTGCGCAATTTTTCCTGCAGCGGTTCGCTCAGAATTTCGGCAAAGCTTTGGACCGTGATCACTTCATCGGCCAGAGGAAATTTTTTGTAAAGAATGGCGTCCTTTTCCCGGCAGATACAGACGGTTTTGAAGCCTTCTTCTTTGGCGCCCTTGAAAATGTTGAGCGATGAGTGCGATCCCAGCGTGCCGATGGTAAGATTTTCCAGGTCGTAATCGTTGAGAATGGAGGCGATGTTTTCGGAATTTATCATGTGATTATTTCGGCCAGCCTCCCGGTCTGGACCGCGTTTTTGATTTCCATGGCCACGCGCTTTCCCGGGCCGACCTCGACGCCGTATTTATATTTCATGTACGGCGAGGTCGGTTCAACGCACGGGCATCCGGGAACGCGCGGGCTGACGTCGAATACGTAAAAATCCAGGTTTTTGTCCACCGCTCCCTGAAGAGCGAACAGGCCGACCATTCCCGGCGAGAATTCCTTTTTGCAGGTATCGACGAAGCGCTGGCCGGCATCGAATATTTTTTCCAGTTGGCTTTCGCGCATCGTCGCGCCCGCGTGGCCGATCTCGATGTTCTGCGATAAAATCTTCAGTTCTAATTGTTCCTCGGCCGGAAGGTCCAATATGCCGTCGATATCGGTCTGAATGCGGCGGTCGAATCCGAGAAGATCGAGCTCGCCGGTCAGCGGCGACCAAAAGAAGTTGGCGTTGAATTTAGCGCCCAGGACATATTCTTCGATGACCGCGTTCTCCAAGGAGCCGCGGTCGATGATGCCTTTTTTAATGCGGTCGGTGGCGTTCTTTTCGTATTCGGCCGGCGACGAGGCGTAAAAAAAGGCCCGTTCGATGGCGCGCTTTTTCTCGCAGGTTTTGACGATCACCGGCCGGTCGATATCCGCCGGTTTTTTGAAGGTTTTCGGGGTGTTGATGTTGGCTTGCCGCAACAGCCAAAGCTGGTTTTTTTCGGTGTTGCGTTCCTCGGTCCGTAAAAGCTGGCGGTTGCCCATCAGGGGGACGGCGAATTTCTGTTCGATGGCCTCGTAGCCCGCATAGACCGAAAATGACCGGTTGGGCACAAAAACTGTGTTCAAGGCGGCTAGCTGGCGCACGGTTTCCAGCAAAACGATGTCGGAAAACTTATCCAGCAAGATCACGTGGTCAAAAAGGTTCTTGTAATAGCGGGTATAGGTCTTATCCCGTCCTTTTTCGCAGATGACCACGGTTTCGAAACCTTCCTGCTTGGCACCGGCGCCGATTTCCAGGGCCGAATGCGATCCCAGGATGCCGACACGCAGATTTTTTTGGTCATAGCCGGCGATGACGCTTTGGATGTCCATATATTTTGCGTTTGCGAGTAATTGATTATTTTAGTGCCAGATTGAACTAATTTCAAGCTCGTAGGGTTTTATTTTGTTTTTCTGCTATAATAAATTAAATAATAAATGCAAAAAAAATGTTCATAAAAAAAGGGAAAACCGATTGGGTTTTGCTGATCGCGGTCGCGACGATCGCGGGCGCGGCCGGCGGCGGATTGATGTCTTATATTAACGATACTGTTATGCAGAACAACCTGATGTCGCAAGAAGCCCCGGTCAACGTTGTGAAGGAGAGGGGCGCCGAAACCAACACGACCAATCCTGCAGTTAATGGTATCGAAGAAAATTCGACGATCATCCCGGAGCCAAGCGATGACGGGATCGAAGGATCGATCAACGCGAACTAAAGCTTGGATTAAAGAACCGCCCCCGGCTGTGTTTTGGGGTGGTTTTTTTTGGTATTATGGTCGCACTATCGGCAAAATTGCGATACTTCCTGCGATGCCGATACGGATTGTGTTTTTGTCTGCGGTTGCGGTTCCATAAACAAGGAAGAGACCTGCAATACCAATGGTGTGTTGTTCGATTGCGTCAACGTGGAAGTTTTTTGCCAAAGCGGAAAATGCGCTTATGGGGGAAATATCCGTGCCCGAAACCGACCAATCCTGTTGTTTTGGAAAACCGCCCCTCGTAAACGAAGGGCGGTTTTATTGATCAAATCTGATAAAATAAATAATATAGCCAAATCAAAAATGGAAAATACGATTGCCGCTACAATTATGGTTTTCGTTACGATCGCTGTCGGTATTATGTCTTATTACGCCGGCAATAACGACGTTAATTGTTCTTATCCGGCATTCCATCCGCCTACTTGCAGCAGCCAGCCTAAAGAGATTGCGGCATGCGATCCGGCCAGCTTGAAAGCCGTGGTTCAGTTCGAGGGTGCCGCCGGCAACATCTACGGCCGATTCGCGATCACCAATATTTCGGCCGAAGCTTGCACTGTGGAAGGGAAGAATTTTGTGCGGGTGGATTACGATGCCGATCTGGCCAAGAATATCGATGTCGTACGCGCCGGCCTATCGAGCGTGCAAACCTATACTTTGGCGCCAAGCGCGTCGATATGGGCATTGATCCATATGCCCAACGGACCGCAATGCGGTTCGGCGATCAATCAGGTTACGACAAGCTACGGCTATTCCATTGGCGCGGGCAAGGAGGTGGCTTTTGCCGATTCTACCGGCAAATCGCAGTTCATCATTCAGGCGTGCGCGGCTGTTACAGACCGCACCCAGGTGCGGATAACCAATATGTCAGACCAGATGCCCGAAACCGGCCAAGGCTTGTAATAATGTTGCCGGGAGTTTGCTATAATGGATTTGTGTTGTATCTAACCTGATAAAACCATGAACAAAATAATCGTTACGGTATCCCTTGTATTTGCGTTTTGTTTATTGTCTGCCGCGAACGTCCAGGCGGCAAGCTGCCGGCCGATCGCCGGTACGCCGTATTATTCCGACGGCGTGGCGAGATTCTCCGATGCCAAGTGCCAAAAAGAGATCGTTGGCAATGCCGGCATCGTTACCGGTTCCGTTGCTTTCGCCGAGGGAGGAACCGCCAACTGCCGTTACAACGCGGCGCGCCAGCAATATTCCGATGGCACGGCGTTCTTCACCGATAACCGCTGCCAGAGAGAAGCGCTCAATGGCGAGACTGTGGCGGCGGTGGCGGGCGCAAGCACCGTGGCGCTCGCGCCGTCCGGAACCGTATCGTCGGCACAATACGCGCAATTGTCGCAACGGATCGACGCGCTGGAAAAGCGCCTGGTTTCCCTGCAGTCGATAATGGCGCAAATACTGGCGTTGTTGAAAAAATAATCGCGTTTCATGATTTATAACCGGCCGCGGCAGGTATTGCCGCGGTCGGTTTTGTGATAAAATGGAATAATTTAACTTTTCTAAGGTCGAGACGGGAGTATCGGCCAAAAAAATGATCAAGCATATCTTTTTTGTGACACTGGTATTTATGGCGACCACACTGGCCGGTTTTTTCTACCTTGATTTTTTGGCCCGCGCGCAAACGATTTCAATTGCCTGCACTTCCTATACTTACAGTAATTGGGGCACTTGTACTGCCGACCAGCAAAGCCGTACAATTCTAACCCAGTCGCCGAGTGGTTGCACCGACACTTCGACCGCCCAACTGACGCAGTCTTGTAGCGGTGCGCTTGCCTGCACTTCCTATACTTACAGCGCTTGGGGCACTTGTGCTTCCGGCCAGCAAAGCCGCACGATTTTGACCCAGTATCCTACGGATTGCACCGACACTTCGACCGCCCAACTGACGCAGCCTTGCGATAGTTATTCGCCGACAGTGACCGTCAGCGCCCCGGTATCGGGAGCAGTGATTAGCGGCATTTCGACGATAACTACGTCAGCGACCGACAACGTTGGCGTTGTTAAAGTGGAATTCTGGCTTGGAAGTACCAACCTTGGCATAGTTACGTCCGCCCCTTATAAC
>JALOQL010000045.1 GCA_025453415.1 Minisyncoccota bacterium | reverse complement strand
CGCAACATCGAAACAACTCTGCGCTCGATCCTGGAATCGAAGCTGGTTTACATCAAGCCATCGATGTATCAGCAAAAGGAGGGCTTCACCTCGACCTGCGCCTACGGCCTGGACCAGATCCAGATATATACCCCGATGAACACCGGGCCGCTTTCGTCGACTTTCCCGTTCGTGTCGTTCGACCTGTCGGCCAATGAAGGCATCCTGTACGGCACCAACCTCCACAACAATTCCCTGATTCTGTTCGACCGCTTCAGCCTGGAAAACGCCAATAGCGTGATGTTCGCCAAATCCGGCTCGGGCAAAAGCTATACCATTAAACTGGAAATCCTGCGCTCAATGATGTTGGGCGTGGACGGCATCGTGGTCGATCCGGAAAATGAATTTCGGACGCTGGCGGAGGCAACCGGCGGATCATTCTTGAACATATCCCTCACTTCCCCCAACCATATTAACCCCTTCGACCTGCCCGAACCGCGCGAAGACGAAAATCCCTCAGACGTCATCCGTTCCAATGTCATCAATATCGTGGGCCTGGTCCGCATCCTGCTGGGCGGCCTGTCCCCCGAAGAGGACGCGATCATCGACCGGGCCTTGACCGAGGTCTATGCCGCCAAGGACATCACCCCGGAAACCGATCCCAAGGTCTGGGCCGCCCGAACCCCGCTGATGCAGGATCTGGAAGCGGTCCTGGAGGGCATGGACGGCACCGATTCGCTGGTACGGCGCATCCGCAAATTCACCAAAGGCACCTACGCCGACTTCTTCAACCAGCCGACCAACGTTTCCATGGACCGGCCGCTGGTGGTCTTCGGCATCCGCGACATGGAAAGCGAGCTGCGCACCGCCGCGATGTACATCATCATGCACTACATTTGGAACAAAGTTCGCTCCAAACTGCGCAAACGTATTCTGGTCGTCGACGAAGCGTGGGTTCTGATGCAAAGCGAAGATGGCGCGTCGTTCCTGTACGGACTATGCAAACGCGCGCGCAAATACTGGCTTGGGGTCTCCACAATCACCCAGGACGTGGCGGATTTCATGCGCTCCACCTACGGCCAGCCGATCATCACCAACTCATCCATCCAGATGCTGATGAAACAATCGCCGGCAACCATCGACGTCGTCCAAAAAACCTTCAACCTTACCGACCGGGAAAAGAATCTCCTCCTGGAAGCCGAGATCGGGGAGGGGCTGTTCTTCGCCGGCCAGAAGCACGTGGCCATGAAAGTGGTGGCCTCATACATCGAAGACCAGATCATCACCACCAACCCCGAAGAACTGGCCAAGATCAAGAAAGCAAAAGAAGAAATGCAGCGGCCCGCCGAACAAGCGCCCGCACAGACGACGCCGCAAAACCAGCAACCCGCATCCGCAACTCAAAACCCCGCGTAAGCGGGGTTTGTGTTAATGGTTAATGGTTAATGGTTAATGGTTAATGGTTATTTAGGTTTGACCACCACTTTCCGCTCCGGTTCGTTGCCGGTACTTTCGGTAACGATATCTTCGCGCAAAGAAAGCTCCATATGCACCACGCGCCTTTCGTAGGCATTCATCGCCGGCAATATTTTGGTCTTTTGGGAAAGCGCCACTTCGTTGGCGATCCCCACCGCCAATTCCTTCAGGTATTCCTTCCTTTTTTTCTTGAAATTGTTGATATCCAGCTCGATGCGGTTCGGCTGGTCGGAACCCTTGCGCAACATCACCCGCAAAAGATGCTGCAGCGCCAACAGAGTCTCAGAACCCGGCCCGATCAGCGCCTGGGCGTCGTCAACCTTGACATCAATACATACTGTGCCTTCCTCGGGAAAAAACACCGAAACTTCGGCTTCCGGAGCAATCTTCCTCAATAAGTCCTCGGCGGTCTTCTTGATTTTGGCGGAATCGTTTTTGGCGAAATTGAACATATGTTTAGGTTAACCCCCCATTAAATCCCGGACGCAGCCGGAGCGGATAACGACTTTCCTTTCCCGCCATCGGCAGGATCTTTTTTTAATATCAAATATTGCTGGACGATCGAAAACACGCTGGTCGCCACCCAATAAAGCCCGAGAGCGGAAGGCAGGCCCCAGAATATCAATATCGTGATGAGCGGGAACACGTACAACGACTGGGTTTGCATCATCGCGGCAAACTGTTCGGACTGGCTTTTCGGCCCGGTAGCCGGCGCGGTCTTGGGTATCATCATCTTCACCTGGATGAACTGCAATATGCCGGCCGCAACCGCCAGCTCCGGCCGGGCTTCCGACAGATTGATCACTCCCAGAAACACAGGGTTCACCGTTCCGGGATTGGGCACAAACGGATAAAGATTGGCCAAAGATTCGTTCTTAAACCCATCCCAAAAAACCCGGTACAAAGTCCACAGGATCGGGATTTGGATCAATAAGAACAACAAAGTGCTCAAGGGGTTGATCTTATGCTCTTTCCAAAGCTCCATCATCAGCATCGCCTGCTTTTCTTTGTTATCCTTATATTTTTCCTGAATCTCCTTGATCTTGGGCTGAATAACAGCATTCACTTTCTGCACCCGGATGGATTCGGCCACCAAGGGATAAAGCAGAAAACGGATCAAAACCGTCAGCGCGATTATCGCCACGCCAAAATCGCGCCCGGGCAAATACTCATAAAACAAGATCAAAATATTGAAGAACGGCTGATACAATAACGCGTCGAATATGTTCATTTTTGATTGGTTATAATACCCGGCGCGACACTGACGCTGCCGATGATTCTTGAACCGGTTAAAACTTTACCGACCAAAACCGACAAATCGCTAAAAACCTTCTTTTCCAGTCCGGGAGAGGCGATCAGGATACAATCCTTCCCGCCGCGCACCCGAAACAGATTCTCTGCCACCGCTTCGCGCAACCGGCGCTTGAGCCGGTTGCGCACAACCGCTTTATTGGATATCCGCTTGGAAACCATAAAACAAAAACGGGCGGTATCCAAACCGTTATCCGCCGTCTTGCATATCAACAAGCCGCTCCTGAACCCGGTCCTTTGAGAAAGCACCCGTTTGATGTCTTTTTCTTTGCGAAGGCGATTTGCCGGCGGCAGCATATTATTACACGGTGAGTTTTTTCCTCCCCTTGGCGCGGCGCGCCTTCAAAACCCGCCGGCCGCCCGTGGTCCGGGACCGCTTGCGAAAACCGTGCGTTTTGCTTCTTTTGCGCTTTTTTGGTTGATAGGTAACACTCATGTTTTTTGCCTTATTCTATATCTTCATTTAAGCACGACTCCATTCTACTCCAAAACCCAAAAAAGTAAACCCCTAGCGCGCCGCGCAAATCCAAAATCTAAATGTCAAATTTCAGAACAAAAATATTAGCATTAATTTTACATTTGTCATTTGGATTTTGATCTTATTAATCGGTTTTATCCACATTATACCCATACTTTTCCACAGATTTTCAACAACTATGGATTATTGATTTTTTAGAAAACTGTGGCTTAGTCAGGCTTATTGCCCTCTTTTTTTTAAATAAAACCGTGCCGATCCGGGATTTTAACCTGTTTTTACTTGATTTTGACCCGGGTTTTAACTATTCTCAATGTAAGAAATAGTGGGGTATAATTATAAATTATTTTTCACTACCATAATAATTGACCCCAAAATGACCAACGAGGAAATCTGGAAGTCGATCCTGGCGCAAATCCAGTTAAATGTTTCTCCGGCGATATTTACCACCTGGTTTAAATCAACCAGTATTTTTTCGATCGAGAACGGCGAGGTCACGATCGCGGCACCAAACCTTTTTGCCAAAGAATGGCTTGAACAAAAATACCACAAGCAAACCTTAAAATTCCTGCGCGATACCGACCCGTCGATCCGGGAAGTGCTTTTCCGGGTCATTAAAAATCATATCCCGGCGGCGGTAACCCCGGCTTCAACACCAACACACGCCGCGCCCGGCCAGATTGGTTTTGACGAATATAAACTCAACAAAAACACCAATCTCAACCCAAAATACAACTTCGATTGTTTTATTGTAGGGCCCCATAATGAATTGGCCCATGCCGCCGCTTGGGCGGTCGCAAAAAACCCGGGCATGGTCTACAACCCCCTTTTTGTCTATGGCGGGGTGGGGCTGGGAAAAACCCACCTCCTCCAATCGATCGGCAACGAAGTGCTGGCAAAATTCAATGAAAAGAAAGTGCGCTACATCCCGACCGAAAAACTCACTTCGGAAATCATTTCGGCGATCCGCGGCGGCACCATCGAGAGTTTGCGGGCAAAGTACCTGGATACGGCAGTGTTTATTATCGACGATATCCAGTTCATCTCCGGCAAGGAGCGGACGCAAGACGAATTTTTCTACCTTTTCAACAGCCTCTATAATAAAAATTTGCAAATTATCCTATCATCGGACCGGGCGCCAAAAGCTATTCCGGAATTATCCGACCGCCTGAGGTCCCGTTTCGAAGGGGGTATGATCGCCGATGTCAGCCAGCCGGATTTTGAAACGCGCGTCGCCATCCTGAAGACCAAATGCCAGCAATTGAATATTGTTTTTTCCGACGAAATCCTTTCCAATATCGCCTCAGTTGTCCAAAGCAACGTCCGGGAACTTGAGGGGGTTCTGACAAAAATGGCAGCTCACGCCAAATTTAAGAACATCGCGCCCAGTATGGAGCTCTGCCAAAGCGTACTTTCGTCGGTGAACCCGAAAAAAACCGTCAACCTTAAAAAAATAATCCAGGAAGCGGTTAATTTCTACGATTTAAAGGAAAAGGACATTATGTCGGATTCCCGCAAAAAAGAGATTGTTAAACCACGACAAATAGTGATGTATTTATTAAGGGAAGAGCTTAATGCCTCTTTTCCGTTTATTGGCAGAAAAATGGGAAATAAAGATCACACCACCGTCATGCACGCCTATAAAAAAATCTCATCCGAGATAAAAACCAATGAGGATTTCCAGGAAGAGATCAATTTGCTTAAGCAAAAAATATACAACTCCTGACTGTTGAAAAAATATCAATATCCCTGGGGATAAATACAATAAAAAACTGATGACCGCCAGTTAAAAAATATCATCTCAAGAATATAATCACAAAACATCAACAACAAGACCCTAGTAAAAACCAACCATAATCCACAAGATATTCAAACGGGACTTACGATCAAAACAGTACTTATCCACAACGACTAATAATGATATTTATTTAATATATATATTCAATCAAATAATAATTAGGAAAAAGATGAAACTAAAAATCTTACAGGAAAAACTAAATCAAATACTGGTCCAGGCGGAAAAAATAACCGGACGGGACGCAACCTTGCCGATACTTGGCAATATCTTATTACGAGCCCAAAAAAATTCCCTGAACGTGGTTGCGACCAATCTCGAGACTGGAGTGTCTTTTACGATGCTGGCAAAAACCGAAGATGACGGGAGTATTGCTTTGCCGGCACAAATGTTTTCCGGTTTGATAGGGTCGTTTCCGGGCGGTTCGGTGGGTATCCAGGCTGAAGGGAACTCGATTCTGGTGACCGGTGAGAATCGCAAATCCAACCTTAAAGGATTAAACGCGGACGAGTTTCCGGAATTACCGGTAAGTACGGATGGAGAATACTTGTCGCTGCGGGCCGATCATTTTTGTCAGGCTTTGGCGCAGGTAGCTAATTTTACTAGCGTATCTTCGGTAAAACCGGAAATAACCGGGGTTCTGGTTCTGTTTAAAAATGATGGTATTAAAATTGTCGCCACCGACAGTTTTCGACTAGGCGAGAAGACTGTTTCGGTTCCCAAGCATAATACTTTATCAAAGGATTATTCGGTTATTTTTCCCTTGCGGGCGGTGCGGGAGATGATCTCGATTTTTGGCGATAAATCAAAGAACATAAATATATTTTTTACCATCAACCAAGTGACAGTTGAACTGGTGGCTGACGAGGATCAAAGTCAGCCGCAGGTACAATTTGTCGCCCGGCTTATCGAGGGCGAGTTTCCCGATTATCAGGCGATCATTCCGACGTCGTTTGCGACAACTATTTCGTTTTCTAAAAAGGAGTTGTTGAACCATTTGAAGTCGGCCGGGATATTTGCGGGGAAGGGAAGCGAGATAAACGTCAAGATATCGCAAAAAGACGAGGCTTTGACGATTGCGAGCCAGTCGGCCGACCTGGGAGAATACGAAAGCAAGGTAAAATTGGAAAAGGTTTCCGGAAAGGATATCGATATCACTTTCAATCATAAATTCCTACTGGATGGCCTTAATGTGATTAAGGATGACGGGTGTTTGCTTGAGTTTTCCAGCGACGACGGCCCGGGGGTGTTGAAATCCGCCAATGATCCCGGATTCATTTATATTCTGATGCCGATTAAAAAGTTCTAGTATTAAAAAAACTCCGCCAAACGGCGGAGTTTTTTTTAGATTCGCTAATCTATGGAGGGGAAGGTCTCTTTTGGGTAGTTGTCGAGGACTTTTTCCATGAAGGCGTGCCATATCGGACCGGCGACTACCGAACCAGGTTCTTTTTTAAGCGGCTCATTATTGCTGTTACCTGCCCAGACGCCGGCGACGAGCGACGGGGTATAGCCGATGATCCAGCCATCTTTGTAGTCGCTGGTGGTGCCGGTTTTTACCGCCACATTATGGCTGGAGAAATAGAGTGGCGAATTTGCGCCGAAAATGTAGGCGCGCGCGTTATTATCCGAAAGAATACTACTGATCATATTGGCGCTGCGCGAACTCAATACCCGTTGAGGTGTTTTATTGCTTTCGTGGATCACTGAACCATTACTGTTGGTGATTTTAACGATCGAGACCGGGGGGGTACGATAGCCCTGAGCGGCGAAAACTCCGTAAGCCGATGTCATATCCAATAAAGTGGCTTCGCCGCCCCCTAGGACCAACGCCAGGCCGTAGAATGTGGATTTATTGTTGAGAGTGGTGATTCCCATTTCGGTGGCTTTGGATATGCTGTCGTTTAATCCGGCATAATCGTTTAAAACCTTGACCGCGGAAACGTTGAGCGAACCCGCCAGAGCAGTTCGCAAAGAAACGGCGCCGTAAAACCCGCCGGTATAGTTGTGGGGGCAGTATTCTTTGCCGCCCCATTTACCAAAGCACGTGTAAACATCATTGACGATCGATTTGTCGGTATAGCCTTTTTCGAAAGCGGTGGCGTATACGAAGGGTTTAAATGATGATCCCGGTTGGCGTCCCGGCGTCATGACTGCGACATTGTATTGCGGGTCAAAAAGGCAATTTTTCCCTGGTGTGCAATCTTTCGGATATGGATCGTCGTAATAATTACCGGTGCCGACGGTCATTGCCAGTACCTGGCCGGTTTTTGGATCGATCGCCACCAGGGCGGCGTTGTGGGCATAATAGGCGTAATTCTTTTTCACCCCGTCACGCACCGTTTGTTCGGCAATCGTTTGCATGTTCCAATCCAGCGAAGTGTAGACCGAAAGGCCGTTTTGTTCTAGATAGGTTTTTCCGTACTGGTTCTCGAGTTGTTTTTTGATCCAAAGGGTGAAGTATGGCGCCTTGATGTTATTTTCTTTTTCAATAAATTTCACTTCGGATTTTTTGGCATCCTCAGCTTCTTGCTGGGGAATGTAACCGTCTTCGGCGGCGCGGTTAATGACATAATCTTTTCTTTGCATTAATTGGTCGAAATGGCTGGGGTAATACGAGGGTGCCTGGATTAATGAAATCAGGGTGGCGGACTGGGCAATACTGATCTCGGAAACCGGTTTGCCGAAGTAGTTCAGGCTGGCGGCCGAGATGCCATAAGTATTTTGGCCGAAAGGCACCTGGTTCAAATACCATTCCAATATCTCGTCTTTAGAATAGCGCCGGGTCAGTTCGACCGCCATGGCGATCTCTTTCATTTTCCGCTCCAAAGTTTTTTCGTTTGAAAGGAAAGTGGACCGGATGAGTTGTTGGGCGATAGTGGAGCCTCCCATACTGGCTTTACCGGTCTTGAAGAACACGATAAACGAGCGTGTTATGCCTTCCAGGTCGATACCGATCTTGTTGTTGTAAAAGTTTTTATCTTCGGCGGCCACGGCCATTTTTTGGATTGTGATCGGAAT
>JALOQL010000044.1 GCA_025453415.1 Minisyncoccota bacterium | reverse complement strand
CGCGCCTCCAGATGCAGCCACTTGTGGTCTATGGTGAAGGTGGGCTGGAAATAATCCGCGTCAAACCGCTCTGCCTTTTGCGTGTCAGAATAATTTTTCACAAACGCCAGCGCGTGCTTGGGCTTCCAATCCGCCAACCCAAGCTCAGTAAGTAGCAGCTGCTCAGCTTTTTTATATAGAGACACTTCGCTCTGATATAAATCCAGACTTTTAACAAATAAGTGACGTATTTTTATTTGGAAATCAACGGACGGTTTATAAATTAAAATTCTTCCAACTCTTTCAAGAGTTAATTGATATTGTATAGTCAGTTCTCTTTCTCGATTCAATTGTCCAAACCCATATTTTGATCTTAAAAAAACAGTTAAATAAAAAGGATCAATATTTTTTATTTTATATGCACCCAAAACCGTTCTCGACAAAGCGACTTCGCCTAAACCATAAATAATTGACGCGAAGCAAGGTGTTCCAACTTTTGTAATAACAATTTCTTCGTCTATAATTTTCTTTATAGTTTTATTTTCATTTATAAAAGAATTGGGCAATCTTTCAAAAGTATCATTTTGTAACGTTGTAATTGCAGGAAAATCAATACAATCAACACATCTTATAAAAGGCAGAGTTCCAACTTTATAATAAGCAACAGCGGACGGATAAAAAGCACTCGAAGTAAGCTTTAAATAAGCAGACAAAGGTAGCGCATTTAATCCGTTGAGCTTTGCCTCGGTTTCGAGATATGACGGCTCAAAATATTCGGCATCAAACCTATCGCCCAAATTTATTTTTGCTCTTTTTACAACTGAATATTGCATAGCGCTTTATTTAAAACTGCGGGAGGTTAACATTCCCAATTGCTTGGCGTTCTTGCTAGTAAGCACGGGTTTGCCGGTGCGGCTTTCGATGTCTTTGCGGGCGCTGCCCGCCACGCTGCCGCCTTCGCTGGCCACCCGCCGGTTTTCAACAAAAGTTTTCGGCTTCTTTGTTTTTGATATTTCAGTTGTGGAAGTTTCGGCCAGCAAATTCAAAACCAATTCCAAATTGGTCATATTGTCGCGCAAATTTTCTTTTTTCAGCTCTTTGAATTGCTTGTAATCCTTGGTTTTCATTCCCGCCCAGGCGAAAGTGATGTCATCGGTTAGAATTGCGAATTCTTTGTTGCTCAAAACGCCCCGCTCCTGCCATTCATTGGTCAGGTCCTTTCTGATTTCAATGCTTTTCAAGCGCAAATTAACCCAATCTTTGGAATATCCCTTTTTTAGATACATTGCCAAAGCCCTCTGAATGGCTTTCTCCGGGTCTTCGGCCTCCTCAACGCGCTCATAGCCGACGCGCGCCAGCCAAAGCTTGAATGGCTCGGCCTTGGGGGAAGGAATTGATTGGATTATACGAAACATAGTTTCAGTATCGGCCGCGTCAGAAGCGTAATATTTCCCGTCTTGGGCCATAAATTTCAGTTGTACGATTTTCTCGTACACCTGGCTGCCCTCATTTTTCATCTTAATTTTCAAATCCGACCAATACCGCCTCGGTATCGTGCTACCGGTCAATGCTTGGACAATATCGACAACCGAAAAATACCACATTTCTTTGGCATCATCCCAATGGCGGCGAATTTGGCTGCCTTCAAAAATCGCAATCGCTTTTTTTGAAATTTTTGCCACAATTTTTGAATTATTTATTTCCAAAAACTCAAATTTTGGCTTTTCGCCCATTCAATAAAGGTTTCGGCCACGCCATCGGGCAATTCGCCGTCGTGGTTGTGCAAATCGTGGTCGATTATCATATGTCCCTTTTTATCCAATTTCGGGCGGCCATTGCCATTTTTGATAAAAACATAATCGCCGGAATTGTCTTTGCCGGATTTTTCGGAAACCGCGAAGAATATCGGATAATCGGCAGTTTTGGGGCACAACGGCCCTTTTGCCGCGTCGCCATTCCATTTTTGCACGAAAAGCACGCTGGTTTTCGTGCCGGTATGCGGTTTGAAAGTGTTTACATTCAATCCAACGACCGCCAAAATTCGCGCCTTATCGGAAATATACTCGCGGATGTATTTGTCCGAGGTATTGTTAAACCGGCCCTGCGGCAAAACAATCGCCATCCGGCCGCCGGGTTTTAAAAAATTCAAATTCCTTTCGATAAACAAAATATCGCGGCCGACTTTTGATTTCGGCTTGCCCTTTTCGTTATAACCCAGATCGTATTTATGGATAATCCGCGATTCCTTAATATCTCCGGCAAACGGCGGATTGGCCATTAAAATATCAAAACCGAATTCTTTATAAGATGATTTATCAACCCGCAGCGCTTCCAGCCGCTTAAGCCCGGCGCCATAAACTTCCAGCCAATCGCGGCTGCTGATGGTTTCGTTCCAGCGGTCAAAATCAAGATTATTTAAATGCAAAACATTGGTGTTGCCGTCACCCGCGATCAAGTTCAATGTCCGCGCCACGCGCACCACTTTTTCATCAAAATCAATGCCAATATCCTTCATCACATTTTCCTTTTCTTCTTCGGTATTTTCCGTGTTTTGAAAAAGATGGCCGGTAATTTTAAAAATCGTGTGCACGGTAAATCCGCAAGATCCCGCGGCCGTATCCACCATATACTCGCCCGCTTTGGGATTAAGCATTTTAACGCACATATCAATCACGTGACGCGGCGTAAAATATTGGCCTTTTTCTCCTTTTGCCGATTTGCCCACCAAATATTCAAAAGCCTCGTCGATAATTTGCAAATTGGAATTGAAAAGCTTGATATTCTGCAAACTGGAAATACAAATGGAAAGATGGGAAGGCGTCAGCATAATTTGGCTGGCCTGTTCAAATACGCCCGGCCATTTTATTTTAGCCTCATCAAAAAGTTTTTGGACTTTTTTCTTCAAATCCGCTTCGGATTGCCCGGTGTTCCTGAATTCCAAGACGCGAAAACCGGAATCATCGATTTTTGCAACCTCCTTTTTCATATTTTCATATGAATCGCCGTCTGACGCCCCATAAACGGCTGCCGGTTCGGCAACCATCGGCAAATTCCCGCCTTTTAGAAAATAATTTACGATTTCTTTGTCTTTCCGGCTTTTATGCTCATCGTAAAGCTTCGTAAAGATCAATTTAAAAACTTCCTCAAAAACATCCACTCCGGCATTTGCCAAAACCTCATCTTCCATTTCCTGGATAATAGTTTTGAGCGATTTGCCTTTATTGGGTATTTCGTCTTTAATGATTAAATCTTTGAGGGTAAATCTTTCTTTTAAAATATCTTCCAGGGTTTGATCGGCCGCGGGAATATCGGTGATGTCTTCAAAATAATTCGGGTCTTTGCGGTTATACTGCGAGATTTGCCCGCCGTTCGTCCACACCGCAATCGGCGCCCCGGTCGCGTTAGTATAAGAACGCAATTGATTCTTTCCGTCTTGCAGTTTCGGTTTCTTAATTTCAACAATAATATACTCGACCAGCGGCCGATCCTTGTCGAAAATCACGATATCCGCGGACTTCACCTCGCGGCCAAAATGAATCGGATGCTCAAAAATTATCCTTTTCTTGGGATATCCGTATTCGTTCAACAGCTTCATTGTATAAAGCTGGCGAACAATTTCTTCCGGTTTTAAAACGATTTCCTTGCCCCGAATAATACAAGTAACGTACGGCTTGCCATCTTTGACAATGATATTCTTTTCAAGTTCCGCGACCGAATTTTGGTCGAATAAGGCAAGATTATAATTTGAATCCTTGATAATTTCTAAAATAGTTTTCATAGTATTGCTAGGTTCATTACAATGTACCCCAATTTTGCCCTTTTTTCAAACCAAACCAACAAACAAAAACTACCATTTCTACGGTAATACCGTTGTTTCTATTGGCAAAACAAATATTACAAAAACCTCGCTTGGCCTGAATTCTTGCAACTCATTAACTAAAAGGGTCTTACCCTTTTAACGAACTTTTTAACGGTAGTATTCGCGGTCGCTGGATTCTTGCAACTCAAAAAGAACCAGTTGCGCCGATTTGTAGGGGCTTGGCGGCAGAGAATCGATGTATTTGTGCTTTTCGTATTCCGGCTTCCAATACATCGTAATCAGTCCGCTCAAACTCGCGGAAAGATCGCGCAAAATCTCGTCGGACCGCGCGGATTTTGATTTTGACTGCTTAAACTCGGGGCATCGAATGTGAACCGTTAGCGGCCCGATATCGTTTCCAAACATTCTAACCGCCGCCTGGCGGATGTAGCCGTTTGGATGCTGCAGCAATTCAAAAAGCCAGGGAAACAAAAAATCGAGGCCTGTCTCTTCACTATGCAAAAAATAAATGACTGAGATCGCCATCGCGAAATTTTCCTGACGCCATTCTTCGGAAATTTTCGCGTAATTGGCCGGAGCGGCATAAATGGCTTTTTTGATGTCCCAAAAATCATCCTTGGACGGCCGCGCCCCGTAAACTATTTTCCTGATCCCGCGCGCGGCCATCCGGCTTTCTTTTTCATTGCCGTTTAAAACTATTTCGAGGCATTCTTTGATGGTATCCATGTAATTAGCGGTTACTCCTGCCAGTCTTCGATCAAAATGCCTTTGCCGCGCTTTTTGACGGTCAGTTTTTGCTTTTCTTTCCAGCCCAATTCGGCCAAAATCTCTTTGGGCAGGGTAACGGCCAGGGAAAACTTGCCCAGGCGCATCAATTTGCGCGTGGCGCTGTCTTTGGTTTTTCGGTCCATGTTTTTGGTTAGTATATATTCAAGTATATATTTGAATATATACTAAATATATACTACAAAACAACAGGGGTCTTTCCCCTGTTGTTTTGTATACTTAGCAAATTCGTGGAGGTTTAACCTCCACGAATTTGTTTATTGGATCGGCGCTTAAGTCGGATTAGCGGTAAAGGGCCAGGAGTTCGGCCTTGTCGATGACGTGGCCGTTGATGGCGGCGTTGAATTCGTCGATTTGCACGCCCGCGGGCAGGTCCAGCTTTTCATCCAGGGCGTAGAGGGTGAAAATGTAGCGGTGCGTGCCGCTGGGCGGGCAAGGGCCAACGTAATGGTCTTTTTTGTCCGTAGTCTGCCCCTGGACCGCGCCGTGCGGCACCGTGCCCATCTGGATCTCGTCGGTTTTTGGATCGATATTGAAAATAATCCAGTGGATAAAAATCCCCTCGACCGCGTCCGGGTCGCGCAAAACGATCGCCAAGGATTTTGCCCGGCTAGGTACGTCACCGATATTGAACGGCGGAATGATGTTTTCGCCGTCACAGGTGTATTTGGACGGATAACTGCCATTATGAGTGAAAAACGGGCTTGTGAGTTGCATGGTATTTGGATGGCTGCCGGAAGGTTCTCCGGCCGTTTGCGGCTTTTTAATAGTTATATATGTAAAAACGACGGCAATCAATACGGCCGTAACCGAAACAGGCAATATCGCTTTCGGCATCTTGAATGATTTTCCCATCAAAAGGTTAACTATCAATTAAAATTCGGTGCAAAATTCTGTTGCAGGGGTCTAACCCCTGCGATTACGCCGGGGATAGACCCCGAACGACAAGTTAGATCAATAGGCGGGCCAGGCGCAGCTGGTCGTAGGAAACGCCGTCGCCGATCAGGAGCATGGCGGGCTTGAGCGGATACTGGCCTTCATCGGTCTTGCCTTTTTTGAGCGCCGCCTTCATGGCGATCAGCTGGCCGAAGGGAATGCTGGCCGCCAGGCGCGAAAAATCAACGGCCGGGTTGGTTTCCTTTATCTTCTCGCAGTGATCGATGATCGTGCCGATGTTCAACGAACGCTCGCGGGCGATCGCCTCAAGCTCCATGCCTTTCAATACCATTTCCTTGGTCCGCGCCACCGTGTCCAGCTTTTTCTTTTTCGGAATGGCGAGAGCGGCCGGCTTCACTCGCGCCGCCGGCAAGGCCATCTTGCCGTGCTCTTCCGAAGCCTGCTTCAGCTTTTCGTCAAAAGCAAGGATCTCGGGATTGACCCGCAGAGCCATGTCGTTGAAACCCGCCAAGGCCAAACCTTTTGACGAGCGCACGCGCGATAGCGCCACATAGCCCATACCCGGCTCAAACGACTGCCGCAAATCCACATAGGCCGCGTCCAGGCTCATTCCCTGGCTTTTATGGACAGTGATCGCCCAGGCCAGACGCAGCGGATATTGGACAATCTCGGCCTTGATGTCGCCATCCTCGGCCACATGCCAGCTGGCCGGCCCCACATCCATCAGCGCGCCGGACGAAACGCGCACCATCACCCTTTCTTCGCCCAGCTTTTCCACCACGCCCAGAGTACCGTTCACGTAACCCTCCTCGAAATTGTTTTTGCAAAACATTACCCGCGCCCCGATCTTGAGGCGCAGGTTCGCCGGCGCCAGGCATCCTTTCTGCAATTTTTCCGCCAGCGCCGCCGGCCCGATAAGCTCCATGCGATAGCGAAATTCTTTGGCATCGAGCTTTTCCAGCTCCTGGTCGTTTTCGATGTCCACGTCGGCGTTGTGCGTGTAAAGCTTGGTCGGCACAACTTCCATGTCCAATGACGCATCGATGCGGTTCTGCAGGAATTGCCGCACGCGGCCATCGGCGACGTTGCCGCGAATGGCGCTCAAGGCATTCAGATATTCGTCATCGCTTTGCCGGTGCTGTTCGTCCAGGTAGCAGATTTTCAGGTCCAGGTCTTTCCAGGCTTGGCTTTTGAAAGCGAAATCCGGGCCATCGCTTTCCCTCCTTTCGATGGATTCGCCCAGCCGCAAACGCATCTGCGGCGGCATCATTTCCTTGAACTCCGCGAATTCTTTTTTGCGCGAGATAGGCGGCAGCTGGAAAAAATCGCCGCAGAGCACCACCTGTACGCCGCCGAAAGGCGCGTTCACCTGTTTGAAAAGGCGAAACAAACGGTCGGCCAAATCCAGCTGGTTGCCGGCCAGCATCGAAACCTCATCGATGATCAGCACGGAATTGCCCAAAAACCGGCGGCGCAGATATCCCCGTTTCACCAAGTCCTTGGCATCGCTTTCGGTCAGTTCCTCGCGCACACCCAAACCCGTCCAGGAATGCAGGGTGATGCCTCCCAGATGCGTGGCCGCGATCCCGGTGGACGCGGTCACGGCCGCGTTGATGCCGCAGTCTTTAAGCCAGCCGATATAGCGGTTCAAAAGGTATGTTTTGCCGCTTCCCGCCGGTCCGGTGATGAACGCGTTTTTTCCCGATTTCAGTATTTCGAAAGCCTGTTGCTGCGTCATATGGAAGTTTAAAACTGAAAGCTCAAAGCGAAAGGTTTAAGCGATAATCCATCAAAGTAACATCATTTTATATCCATGCCTCCGATTCAACAAGTTGCCATTCTGGAAAATTTTATGGATTCTGCTATACTTCCGATTAGGAAAACATATCAACACACCATGAAAAAAATCTTACTGCTCGTCATATTGGTCATCATTGGCATCGCGGCATACCTGTTTTTGGCAAAACCCAATCCGCAGACTCCCTCCGGCGGCGAACAAAACCCGGCCGGGGAAAACAAACCCGAACGCAAATTGAGCCCTCTGACGGCCAAATACATTGTCGAAGGCAGGATCGTGAGCCTGGAAAACGGCAAAGAAGAAACCGTCTCTCCCTACGGCGCCGCCAAACAAGTCACCGAATCCGTGGGCGACCCGCTCCTGGCAGACCTTAATTCCGACGGCGAATCCGACTACGCGCTCATCATCAAGCAATACACCGAAAACGACATCGGCGTTTATTACTACGCCGCCATCGCCCTTGCCGACGAAAAAACGGGCGTTATCGCCGGATCGAACGCCGTGCCCCTGGGCGACCGGATCGTGATCAAGGATACCGCGATCGTCAACCAGGCATTCCGCATCAATTACCTGGACTGGCGCACCGATGGCGACAACGTCGAAGCCTCGCCCACCCTGCCGATGACAAAGAGTTATATCCTGGACGGAGTGATGCTCAAAGAGCTGACCGAGAAGCGCGCCAACGCCCAGGCCGAGGCCGCCTGCACCGACAACAGCGGCGCCTGGGATAAGGAAAAGAGATCGTGCTCGGGCCTGACCAAAGAATGGTGCGACCAGAACGCCGGAAAATTCGAGAACAACCTCTGTAATTTCTAAACCG
>JALOQL010000043.1 GCA_025453415.1 Minisyncoccota bacterium | reverse complement strand
AAAACCACTTCCATTTGCTTCTCCGCGAAATCAAGCAAAATGGAATTTCGACCTTTATGCAAAAAGTTTGCACCAGCTACGCCAATTATTTCAACTCAAAATATGAAGAGTCGGGCAGAATCTTCGAAGGGCCGTACAAGTTTAAAATAATAAATTCCGAAGAATATTTGCAGTATGTTGACGCTTATATACAAATCATTAACCCTTTCGAATTGATGGCAAACGGCGTAAAAAATTTTGACAAAGCCTTCGAAGAAGCGGCCAACAATCCCTTTTGCAGTTTGGGCGAAAGCTTTGGGAAAAGAAAATTATCGATAGTTGATCGCAAAATGATAAACGACAGATTCCCGTCAATCGAAATTTATAAAAAATTCGTAAAAGATATATTGATTTCAAAAAAAGGTTTGTCCCTTCCTGCGGAATTGCTAAAACCATTATTGATCGACCAAATTTAAATACTAAAGCCAGGCTCTAGGGCCTGGCTTTAATTTGGTTCACTACAATTGGTGCCGAGGTCCGGAATCGAACCGGAATTTGATGATTTTCAGTCATCCGCCGTGACCGACTTGGCTACCTCGGCAAAATTATCCAATAACTAAAAACAATTACGGCTAACAACAAACAGGTTATTCATACCAAAAAATACCATTTTTGTCCATGATTTCAACCGAGCCATTTCCCCTTCAATTCCGCAAAGCTGCCTTCCTTGATGCTTTCCCGGATATTCTCCATCAGGCGCAGCACAAACCACAGATTATGCATCGTGGCCAGCCGGAAATAGGAAAGTTCGCGCGCCAGATACAAGTGACGCAGGTAGGCGCGGGAATAATTATTGCAGGTAGGACATTCGCAATTTTCATCTATCGGCGTCGGGTCGGCCGCGTATTTGGCGCCGCCAATGTTGATGCGGAATTTGTTTTTTTTGGTGCCGCCGGATCCGGGCAGGATATAAAGATTTGCCCGGCGCGCGATGCGCGTGGGGCCCACGCAATCGAAAGTGTCGATACCGCGCTGCACGCATTCAAAAATGTCATCGATCTCGCCGATACCCAATAAATGACGGGGACGCTCGTCCAATTGAGGAATCACCCACTCCAGGATGCGGTGCATATCCGCTTTGGTCTTGCCCAGCGATCCGCCGATGGCAATACCGTCAAACGGCATGGCCGCGATCGCCTTGGTACTTTCATCGCGCAGGTCGCGGAAATAGCCGCCCTGGATGATGCCGTAAATCGCCTGGTCCTTGTCGTAGCGCTCCAGCGACTGCCGGGCCCAATCGTGGGTGCGGACCATCGCAGTCTTCGTGTAATCGTAATCCGACAACGGCGAAGTGCATTCGTCAAAAGCCATGATGATGTCGCTGCCCAAATTGGCCTGGATCTCCATCGATTTTGCGGCATCAAAAAAATGTTTCGAACCGTCGTAGATCGAACGGAACTCGATCCCATTGTCGGTAATCTTGGTCAAATTCTTTTCGCCGCTCCCGCCCACTTTCGTGGAGGTTTGACCTCCACGAATTTCGTCCGGAAAGAAACCTATCTTGCCAACTTCGTGTTCGCGCGCCAGACCCAGCGAAAACGCCTGAAAACCGCCCGAATCGGAAAACAAGGGCAAGGCGCAATTCATGAACCGGTGCGTACCGCCCAGTTTTTTTATCAATTTGTCGCCCGGCTTTAAATGCAAATGATAGGTATTCACCAACGCGCACTGCGCTCCCAGCGCATCCAGGTCGGCCGAGTCCAGCGCCCGCACCGACGCCAACGTCCCCACCGGCACAAAGTGAGGCGTTTTGATGTCGCCGGCCCGGGTATGGATTATCCCTGCCCGCGCTGGCGATGCGGCATCTTGGTTTGTTATTGTGAATTTGAATTCCGCCATTTGCACAACCGCACGGGTTTTGCCCGTGCGGCTTATCTTGGTGGACCTGCGGGGAATCGGACCCCGATTACCTCCATGCCATGGAGGCGTGATACCACTATACTACAGGCCCGGAAACGTTGTTTATGATACAATAAATCGCCGATTTTGCAACTAAGTGCCCCCGCCAGGAATCGAACCTGGATCTAGAGCTTAGGAGTCTCTCGTTCTGTCCATTGAACTATGGGGGCGAATGAAATGTCAAAGCTTAAATGTCAAATTACAAAACCAGCTGATAAACACATCGAAACAAGCCGAGTTTAGCAAAAATAGCGCTTGTTGGCAACGCGCCAAGATGGTAAAATGGGCAATAAAAATCCAAATATCAAAGCCCGAATGTCAAACGACAGATGCAGTCATTGTTTTGACATTTGAAATTTGAATTTTGAGCTTACATTATATATGCCAAGGACAACCCGCTCGCCTATCGTGACCGTCGCCAAGAAAGTCTGTCCGGCCGTGATCACCATCGTGGTCTCAAAAGACGTTTCCCGCGTGGAAGGATTCTACTTTGTGCCGCTGGGCGACCAGCAGACCATGGTCCCCAAGATCAACAATGCGCCCGAAAAAACCAAGGTGGGCGGCGGTTCCGGATTCATCATTTCCCCCAATGGTTATATTTTTACCTGCGCGCATGTTGTCGACGACATTGACGCTTCCTATACTGCGATCGTCGATCCGGAACACAAATACGAATGCCAGGTCCTGGCCAAGGACCCGATGATCGACGTTGCGATCCTTAAAGTGGACGCCAAGAACCTGCCCAGCCTGGATTTGGGCGATTCTTCGGCGATCCAGCTGGGCGAAGAGGTTTTGGCCGTCGGTAACCCCATGGGAGAGTTCGACGATACCCTGTCGGCCGGCATCGTTTCGGGGCTGAGCCGCAAGATCACCGCCTACGGCGGCAGCCAGATGCACGAAACCAGTCTGCGCGGCCTGATCCAAACCGACGCGGCGATCAACCCGGGCAATTCGGGCGGCCCCCTGGTCAACATGAAATCCCAGGCCATCGGCATCAATACCGCCATGGTCATGGGTGCGCAAAACCTAGGCTTTGCCATACCCATCGATTACGCCAAAAAGATGCTCGAGGAAGTGAACAAATACGGCAAGATCAAACGGCCGTTCATGGGTATTCGCTACGTAATCCTCAATCCCGAAATCTCCCAGGCCAACAAACTCCCGGTTGATTACGGCGCCCTGATCGTGCGCGAAACCTTCGGCGAACCGGCGGTGGTCAAAGGCAGCGCCGCCGACCTTGCCGGTCTGAAGGAATACGACATCGTCCTGGAATTCGACGGCCAGAAGATCTCCCGGGAGCGTCTTCTTACCGACATCCTGCAGGATTGCCAGGTGGGCGACGACATCGCGATGACGGTCCTGCGCGATGGCAAGATATTAAAATTGCAAATAAGGCTTCTGGAAAAAAAAAGCTGTTAACCAAAAAACTAAAAACGGTCCCGCTTATGCGGGACCGTTTTTAGTTTTTTCATTAAGCGCGATTCAGTTTGGGACCGATGATGGCCAAATAAACAGCCGCCAGGCCCACCAGCGAACAACTGGGCCACCAGATCGTACGAGAACAATCCCACCAATCCCCAATTCAGGCCGCCGACGATAACCAGCACCAGGGCGATAATGTCGAGCCAATTAAGTTTCATATGTATGTGTTTAAAATGAATCTCCCCGGGAACAAACGCTGCGGGAGAGTCTTGGTTGAACCGCCCGCCGCTTTGCTTAGGGCGTTCAATAAAAAACTTAGTTTCCCGACCTTTTTGATTATTGATACATTATACCTCAAAAAAGGCTTCGAATGTCAACAAAATCTTAACGGATCATTAAAAACCGCTTTCGACGATCTTTTGGATCTGGGCCAGCGAACCGACTTTCCGCCAAAGGACCTTGTCCAGCCTTTCGTCATACGGCTGGACCGCCACGCCCTTTCCCGTCAGCTCAAACGCGCTGATATCGTTTTCGCTGTCGCCGACGAAAATAATATCGCTGGGCGCCAGGCCGAACTTGCCGGCCAGCTCGCGAACCATTTGCGCCTTCCACACGCTTTGGTTGCCGCCGTAATTGATATTGGAGAGTATCTCGTCCTTGTCGAATTCCAGTGACGCGCTGGCGAAAAATCCGTCGGCGCCAACTTTGGCCGCGATCGACTCCACGTAAATATCGATCGCGCCGGAAATCAGCCAAATAGCGTAACCTTTGTTCTTCAGAAACCTGGTGATCTCCACCGCTCCGGGCTTCAAAACCTCCTTATCGAAAATCTTTTGGATATTGTCCTTGGTCGCCTTGCCGGTGGAACGGTACAGCTGGGTTACCAGCTTTTCGCCTTCCGCGAAAGATATCCTTCCCTGCATCACCCGGTCATATATCGACAAGACCTGCGGGATTGAGCATCCCAATCCCTGCGTCAGCGTGAGCCACGAAGTTTTGTTGTCGACAAGCGTGCCGTCGACATCGAAACAAATCAGCGATTTTGACATCATAGTCTTTAAACTTTCAAGGTTTTATTTAAAAAATTCGAGAATTTTGGCACAGGCATTGGGCCGGTCCGCCGCCGATTCAACCTTGGGCATCACCAGTGCCTGCCCCACCGCCTCGACAATATCGTCGGCCCCCAGGGCCAATTCGCCGTAGCCGCACTTGGCCATGAATTCCGCATTACGCTCTTCCTGACCCGGGATCGGATCGGTCATAATGATCCGTTTCCCCAGCGCCAGGCATTCCGAAATGATCAGCCCGCCGGGTTTGCTGATGACCGCGTCGGAAACTTTCATATATTCGTCCAAGCGGTTGGTCCAGTTGACCAGTTTGAAATTTTCCTGCGCCGGAACATTCTCCCGCACCTTGCGGTAAAGGTCGTTGTTTCCGGCGCAAACCATCACCAGATTCACTTTTTCGTCCATTTCCAGGATTCCCTGAGCCGCGGGCACCACGAAATCCTTTGACAAGCGGCTGACAAAAAGAATGGTTTTCAATCCGTTGTTTAAACCAAGCTTGCGCTTCAGCCGCTCCCGGTCGTACCGACCGTAGAATTTTTGGCTCACTGGAATACCGGTCACGTCGATCTTTCCCGAATCGACGCCCACCCGCGCCAGATCGTTCTTAACTTCCGGGATGGCCACGAAATACTTGTCGATCAGCGGCACATTGTAATAGGAATGACCGTGGTAATCGGTAACCACCACCGCCAAGGGCATATCGGGAAACAGCTGCCGGCAGGAGGGCGCGATCATCGGTGCCGGGCACACATTGGTGAAGATTACGCCGTCGGGCGCCTGACGCTTGAGATACCGGCCGATACGGCGCTTGAAAAGCCTCTGGAATCCGTTAATCTTGCGAAACGCCAGCGACACCGGTTCCTTGTCGAACGTATCGTAAACCGCGCCCCAAACCATGGGCAGACGGTCATTGGAAATATCGTAGAATATCTCGAAAAATTTCCCCAATAACGGCTCGATCTCGCAAAGATCGACATGGTTTATCTTGAAATCCGGCAGGTTGTTGGCCGCGTATTCCTCAAGCGCTTCGGCGGCCTTGATATGCCCCCACCCCGCCTTCATCGAGATCACTAAAATTTTTTTTGCCATGAAAAATAAAATACTTTGAGGCGAATATTCTCGCCAGAGCATTGTTTTGCGCGGCTGGCGCAAAACACTAGAAAATTTTTTAGTAAAAAAATTTGCGTGCTCTGGCGAGAATATCCGGCGAAAAATATCTACCCGCACTTATCGGCCTCACTCCTTTCGATGATGAACTTTTGCAGAAAATTGTTTTCAAGGTCATTCACCCCCCAAGGATCGTACTGCGTCTGGTGCGAGAAAACCGCGCGGCCCGTTTCCTTCCATTTCCGCACCACGATCTTGTTCACCAGTTTGTCCACGTCCTCGTCTTTCCAAGTCTCAAGCAACAACTGCCGCCGCACCCACTCGAACGACATCGCCCAAATGACCTTGGTCTTGTGCTCGCGATTGTCAGAAATGAAATACACCCGGCCCCAGTAGAACCGTTCCCGGTCGTTCTTCTTGAATTTTTCCTTGAATATTTTCATTTGTTTGTGTTCCGCCGCCTTGCCGGTTGAGTGTGGATAACCTGTCGAAAACTATGTTAAAAACCGGTTGATGGAATTTTACCCCGCCGCCTTCGCCTTATCAACCGCCGCAAAATAGTTTCTATAATCAGCCAATAGAAACAAAAGGGCAATAAAATTGGCAAGAAAAATCGGACCCAATATTACACCACCAAAACCAGCGGTGGGAAAATAACCGAATAGGAACCAGCTCACTACCCCGAAAATTGCCATCCCTACATACCAGCCGATTTTCTTTTTTAACCACAACAATAAAACCGTCAAGCCATAACTTGCCATAATTGAAAAATAAATCGGAACATCGAAATCCCAAAATTCAGAGACTGGAACGGTGAATGCGCCGTATATCAAGTCACCCGCCATAATCAAAAACATAACCATCGCGACCGTTAATGCAATTTTGGTCTTAATCGAGATTTTCTTCAACATTTATTTCGAATATTCGAATATTCATACTTCGAATATTTTACAGCGGGGTGTTGCCGTGCTTGCGGTTGATCTTTTCTTCGCGTTTGTTCAGCAGCGATTCCAAAAGCTTGGTCAGGATCGCGCGCGTGTCCTTGGGATTGATCACCATGTCCACCTGCCCCAGCTTGGCCGCTTCGAAGGCGCTGTTCATCTGCTTGATCTCTTCGATCTTCTCCTGCTCGAATTTGGGCGCGTCATTGCGTTCGGCAAGCTCGCGGTGGTAGATGATCCGCACCGCCTGTTCCGGCCCCATGACCGCGATCTGCGCCCCGGGCCAGGCCAATACCCGGTCATAACCCAGTTCGCGGCTGGCCATGGCGATGTAGGCGCCGCCGAACGCCTTGCGCAATATGAGGGAGATTTTAGGCACAGAAGCCTCCGCGTAGGCGTACAAAACCTTGGCGCCGTGGCGGATGATGCCGTTATGTTCCTGATTGGTCCCGGGAAGATAACCGGAGGTGTCCACCAGGTTGATGATGGGGATATTGAACGAATCGCAGAACCGCACAAACCGTGACAATTTGTCCGAAGAATCGATATCCAAGACGCCGGCCATGAACTTGGGTTGGTTGGCCACCACTCCCGCCGCGTATCCGCCCAAGCGAGCAAAGCCGGTCACGATATTGGTCGCAAATTCCCCATGTACCTCGAAGAACGAATTATTATCGAAAATTTCCTCGATCACCGCCTTGATGTCGTAGCCCTTGCCGCTTTCCTCAGGTACAATGTCCATCAGTTTTTGGCTGTCCTCCTTTTCGAACAGCTCGGCCAAGAGGCTCTTCGAGCGCGGCGCATCATCCATGTTGTTCTGAGGCAAATAGGACAGGAGCTTTTTGACTCCGGCCAGGCAATCCTTCTCATTGGCAAACCGAAATTGGGAACAGCCACTTTTGGCACAGTGCACGTTCGCTCCCCCGAGATTCTCGAATGTCACTTCTTCGCCGGTAACTTTTTTAATCACTTCCGGGCCGGTGATGAACATCTGCGAAATATTGTCCACCATGAAAATGAAATCCGAAAGGCCGGGCGCGTAACAAGCGCCCCCCGCCGACGGCCCCAGGATCACCGATATCTGCGGCACCACCCCCGACGCTTTGACCATGGCGGCAAAAATTCCCGCGTAACCGTCCAAACTGGACACGCCCTCCTGGATGCGCGCGCCCCCCGAATCGATGATGCCGATCACCGGACAGCCCGTCGCGCGCGCCATCTCGATGGTTTTGACGATTTTCTTTCCGTGCATCTCTCCCAGAGATCCTCCTCCGACCTTGGTAAAATCCTGCGAAAAAACGCAAACCGGCCGGTTGCTGATCTTGCCAAAACCGGTCACCACCGCGTCGCCGGCCGCTTTTTTCTTTCCCAGGCCCAGGCGGTCAAAACGCGTTTCCACGAACTGGTCGGTCTCGGTGAAGGTATCCGGATCAAGCAGCGTGAATATCCTTTCGCGGGCCGACAGCTTGCCCTTCTGGTGCTGTTTCTCGACCAGCTCCGGGCTTTCCAGGCCGGACATGATCTTATTGAGTTGTTCGATCTCTTTTTCGAAATTCATATTATTTAGCGTAAAGCTTAAAGCGAAAAACACAAAACAAAAATTTGGATTTTTACTTTACGTTTTTCGCTTTACACTTTTAAGTTTCTTATTGGCTGATCGACTTAAAAACGTTCTGCAACTGGCTTATAATCTGCTCTAAAAATTGATCGTTGTCAATAGTTCTGCCAAGCTCCTTTTTGAGCGACGTCGCCGCCTCCAGGTCGGCCGGGAAATAATCGGTATTGGTATTCACGCCGATGCCGATCACCGATGATCTGACCTCTCCTTCCACAACGTTCTCGGTCAAGATGCCGCATACTTTTTTGCCGTTCAGATAAACATCGTTGGGCAGCTTGATCATCGGCTCGACATCCAGCTGCTCCTTGACCGTATTGGCAACGCAATAGGCGGCCAGGATCGTCATCGTCTGCAAGTCCTCGATATTGCTTTTGGGCAAGACAACCGAAAAATAAAGTCCGCCTTCGGGAGAATACCAGGCATTTCCTTTGCGCCCGTAACCCTGGTTCTGCTGCAACGCGGTCACCACCGTCCAAGGCTTGGCCCCCTGGGCCGCCATTTCCTTGGCTTTGGCGCTGGTCGATTCCAATTCTCCGAATTTTTTCAAAGTATAGTTTGCCATAATATTGAACAAATCCCAAATCACAAGCACCAAATCACAAATAAATTGCAAATTCCGACCAACAAACATACGACAGCATTTTGTTTGTAATTTGGAAATTGGTCATTGGAGTTTCTCATTACGCTAGCGTAATGAGCGTGTCGCCCTCTTTCACTTTCTGGTCCTTGGCAACTTTAATTTCTTTGATCATACCGTCGCACTCGGCCAGAATTTCGTTCTCCATCTTCATGGCCGAAAGTGTCAAAAGTTTTTGGCCGGTTTTGACGATGTCGCCGGCTTTGACGCCGATCTCGGTAATGACCCCTGCCAGAACCGCGCGCACCTCTTTGGACGACATGTCCCGCTTGGGAATGATCGTCTGCGGTACGGCCGCTACCGCCGCCTGGCGCTCTTCACCGAATGAAAATTCCTTGCCGTTCACGGTAATTAAGGTCTTGCCGCCGGCTTCGGCGATCTCAATGTCGTAATCCTTGCCCTGATTGTTGAATTTGAATTTCATCGCCTCTTTTATGATTCTTCCATCCGATTCAGGCGGCCCGACATCACCCACCTGGAAACATCGCCCTGGCCGCCGCCAAAAGTATCCGCGGACTTTTTCATTTCCCGGTAAATACTGTAGGCGATGTTGGCAATCGCCCCCTCCTCGATATCCTTGTGGCCGCACGCGACCGGTTTGCACGCGTACGGCTTGAGCATCAATTCGCGCACGATACCGCTCTTTTCAATAAAATTGGTGTAAAAATCGCCCTTGACGAAATCCTCTTTTTCCAGGAGCGCCAAAAAGAACGGGATCGTGGTCGCCACGCCTTCGATCGAGGTTTCGGACAGCGCCCGGCGCAATTTCTTGATCGCCGATCCGCGGTCCTTGCCGTAGGCGATCACCTTGGCCAGCAGCGAATCGAAATAAGGATACACTTCCTGGCCATCCTGCAGGAAGCTGTGCACAAAAACTCCCTGCCCCTGCGGCGGGATGTATTTGGATACCGTTCCCGGCGACGGGATGAAGTTTTTCTGCGCGTCCTCGGCATTCACGCGTACCTCGATTGCCCAGCCGTTCTGATAAACGCTTTCCTGTCCGAACGCCAGGCTCTTTCCTTCGGCGATGCGGATCTGCTGTTCCACGATATCCACGCCGGTAACCGCTTCCGTGACCGGATGCTCCACCTGGATGCGCGGGTTAACTTCCATGAAATAATAGTTTTTGTCCCGGTCCAGCAGAAATTCAACGGTGGCCGCACCCTGATAACGCAAATGCTCGGCAACCTTCACCGCCCAGGCGCCCATTTCGGCGCGCAGTTTGGGGTCCAAGGCCGGAGACGGAGACTCTTCCACAAGTTTTTGGAAGCGACGCTGGATCGAACATTCGCGTTCGCCCAGGTGCACCGCCTTGCGGCCGTCGCCCAGAACTTGGAATTCGATGTGCTTCACTTCGGGCAGGTATTTTTCCAAAAAGAAATCCACGTCGTCGAAAGCGCCGGCCATCTGCCGCTGCACCCCCAATGACAGCGCGATCATTTCCTCATAGTTCATCGTGCCGTCCACCACGCGGATACCCATACCGCCGCCACCGCGCTGCGCCTTGATGATGAACGGCGGCTTGATGCGGTCGGCCCATTTGATGAGGTCTTTCTTGCTCTTGATCGATTGGTCGGACGCCGGCACTGTGGGAATGCCGATCTTTTTGGCGATTTTTTTGGCTTCAACCTTGTCCTGCAAAGTACGCAAGGTTTTGAAATGCGGCCCGATGAATCTGACGCGGCTGCGGTCGCACATCATCGCAAACTGCCAGCTCTCCGATAAAAATCCGTAGCCTGGATGGATGGCGTCCGCGCCCGCTTTCTTGGCGATTTGGATGATCTTTTCCTTGTCCAGATATCCGGCCGAACCGTCCTTTTCCAAATAGTAAAACTCGTCGGCCAATGACGTTTCCAGGAAATTTTTTTCCTGTCCGGAAGCTGGGCACAGCGCCACGGTTTTTATGCCCAATTCGCGGCAGGTACGCAGGATGCGCAAGGCGATCTCCCCCCTATTCGCGATGAGGATTTTATTTATCTGCATGGAATAATCCTATAACCTTAAACCACTAACCTAAAATATAATATCCTAAAAATTAAATGGCAATGGGTTGTTACCAGCAATTAGTGCCCAACATGTTTCGAAATCCTGATTTGTGTATCCACTGGTTGCACTTGCTGCCCATGTTTTGTGACTAGGAATTGCTGACATGCTTATGTGTCGGATGTTGAAGTCCGCGGGATTAGTAATTCGATACAACCTGCCATTTTCCGTGATGTGAGATCCACTGCCCATTATCATAAGTCTGTCGTAGGAATCAAACGACGGCGGCTTGTCTGAATACCATCCACGCTGGTGCTGATAGTCGCCTGTATAACTCGCCGCTCCTGTTTTGTTCGATGAAGTGCTATAGCCAATCAGTGACCAAATAGAATTCGTGGTGGTTGTGCAAGTTAGTTGAAAAGTGCCTGAGCTTTGAATTATCTTCACCTTGCAGCATTTGTAAGTATCATCCCAAATAAGTTGACACGAGTATGTGTAAGCATGTGCACAGATAGTGTTCATAGCAGTAGCAATGGCCGTGCATACATTAATCATATTATCATAAGTACCCATCAGGATTGTGGCTGTATGAACACCACCGGCGCCACAGGTGAAATACAAATTTCTGTTAGTTGCAGCAATAGTCACCTGCGGAAGTATTGAATAAAAGGCAATCATTAGCCAGGTCCGATTTTCCTTTGAGTTTTACCAGGCCAACGCTTGAGCTTGTAGTTTTCAACTGACTCGTAGAACAACTTGTCATAATCCGGTGAAGTGTTGACCATGTGCCCATTGATATATAGGTTGATAACTGATTTCTGTGGTTCTTGCTTGGCTCTCTCTTCCGGTCGAGAGCCAGTT
>JALOQL010000042.1 GCA_025453415.1 Minisyncoccota bacterium | reverse complement strand
GGTAGCCGCCTGGGTCTCAGAACCAGATCGTGGAATCGCGGCTTGGCAAAGAACCGGGTCTTCGTTATTGGCGCAGGGGTCGCCGCCGATCGATTCCAACAATAAGCGGCGAGTTGCTTCCCATAATGTTTGGCCTTTCTCGATCGTGACGGCAAGAGTTGCCGGCGCGGTTTTTTCGTTTCCGCCGACGTTGGGTCGGACTGCGGATAATGAGGCCGCGACCGCCGAGCAAACTGGCGGTTTTTCGGAAACGTTGGTTTTTTCCTCGGCTGCTTCGACCGCGACCGCGGCGCTTGCCAGCTCGAGGTTGGGGCTGTTTGTCGCGCCGTAGTAAGCCGTGGTCCAGAAGGCGTAAATATTGAATAATGCGATCGCCAGAATTATGGCGGTACATGTTCCGGCGGCCGCGCTGGCCAGGGGCCCAGGCGTTGCCGCCCGGCTGCCTATTCGCGCGGAGAACTTCCCTTTCAGGAAAAAATAGATATTGATGGCGATATGCGATAAAAATGAAAGTCCGCTTGGTGCTTGCATATTTGTGTTGCTAGATATGGCGCTTCGGGGAAAACCAGACCATGTTTTTTTTCCGCAGGAGCACTTCTTTAACGAATTGTTCGAAGAATACGTACAGGTTGATATAGGAAGTCACGATGTAGAGCGGCGCCACCAGCAGCATGTCGGTGCGCCGCCGCATGAATGCGGCAAATGCGGCCAGGCAAACGGTTACCGCGATGTAGGCCGTCAGTAGATTGGTATAAAGCTCGATGTTCACTACCGGCATGCCGATCATTACCGCGGGAAAGGCCAGTCCTTCGACATACATCAGCGACAATTCGAATGCCGCGGCCGGACGTTCTTTTAATATGCGGCGATGCTTTATCAGGTTCTGCCAGCCGCCGGCGTACCAACGGCGCATTTGTTTGATGTACGAGAACAGATCCGACGGGTCCTGGGTATAAACCAAGGCCGTTTTTTCGTAAGCGATGGAATCCCTTTGGCCGTTGAATTTATAAGTGAAATCAAGGTCTTCGGTCAGGGTATCGTGGTCAAAGGTCACGATCTTGCTGAAATAGTCTGTCCTAAAAGCCGCGGCACATCCGGGAATCACAAAAAGGAAGCTGATATTGGATTGCGCGGTTTTGTAGACGTCCTGGCCGATGACGTAATCGATCTCGCGCAAAGCGGTCAGCCAGTTGTGCTTAAGGCTTATTACGTAGCCGGCCGCGGCCAATATTTTTTTGCTGTCAAAATGCGGGGCGATGCGTTCGATGAAATGCTTGTCCAAAATACTGTCGCTGTCGGTGCAGATGAAAATGTCGCTGTCGACATACCGCAGGCCGATCTGCTGGACATGGCTTTTGTTGCCGGTGTTTTGCGCCAGCCGGATCAGCTGTATCGCGTTGCCGAAACCTTCCAGGATGGCGACGCTGTTGTCCGTGCTGCCGTCATCGACAACAATAATCTGTTTTGCCGGCCGGGTCTGCTCCAGGCAGGAGAGGACGCATTTTGCGATGGTCTTCTCTTCGTTGTGGCAGGGGATAAGTATCGCAAAAGACAGTTCATTCATGGTTGTGGCGAAACGGATCCGGCTATGGCTCCGGTGGTTGGCTGGATGCCGGAGCCAGAGCCGAGCCCCATTCGCTTTTTATTGGACGTCGGTCTGTCCATTGGCCGTCCGTATATCGATTCTATCCTTTGTCCGATGAATTTATTATGAAAGGACGCGTCCGCGTAACAAAAAAGAACCTTCATGGCTTGATGGTGGTTTATAAAATAAAAAAAGATAAACTTGAAACAGGGCGCGTCTTCTTATTTATCTTCAGCAGCCTTTTTGTTTTCGGCCGCTTCTTCAAGCGTTTGTTTTGCAAGGAGCCGAATGAAATCAACCAGTTCTTTCGCCGAGTCTTCCGGAGAAAGCTTTGCCTGAGTGAATTTGCTCCAGGGATTAAAAGCCAAAACTTTTGTTTTCTCTTCTTCGCCGTTGTAGAAGATTTGTATTTTTCTGGCGCTTAAATCTATTCCGTCAAGTCCATGGACTAGGATGCATTCCTCGGAAAGATTATCCAGGCAATAATCAACACCAATGACTGCGCCAAGCCTAGGCAGATGGAGTACCAACCCCATTGTTTGCCTTAACTCGCTCATCACGAGATTGTTGTTTTCGATTTCTTCTCGTTGATCCTCTGCGTTTTTTTCAAGCGCGTTAATTTCAACTCCTTTTTTTTGGATTTCCTGGTTTTTTTCCGCGGACTGTTCACGATACATGGCGAGCATTTCATCATTTTCGGTGCTTTTGTTTCGATAGCGTCTTACTGTCAGTCCAAAAATGAGAATCACGATCGCCGCGCCGATCACATGGAGCAAAACAAAATCATCGACCACAAACCTTCCATTGTAATACATTTTCTCCTCCAGGGCTTAGCCCATTCAATTGTTCAATGTTCTGTACCTATTAAGGCCGAAGATAAGCTAAGGCCTCTTTTTCATTAAAAACTTAATAACATTAAATAAATTGATTGTCAAGTTTTATATTCGGCGATTTCAATGTGTGTTGGTGTTTGACCGGCAAGGGTTTTCTGGTACGATATTATAATCGTTTACATTGGGGGCAATCGAATTCGTGAGGATTGACCTCAAAAATTCTCGAGGTCAAACCTCCCGAATTCATTTCATAACTAAATAATATAAATATGTGTAATAATCCTAAAGTGGCGATCCTTATGGGCAGCGATTCGGATCTGGAGATAATGAAGGACGCGGCCAAGGTTCTGGAGGAATTTGGTATAGGTTACGAAATAACCATTGCGTCGGCGCACCGCACGACCGAGCGTTTGCTTGAATTCGCCAAGGGCGCGGACAAGCGGGGAATCGAAGTGATCATCGCGGGCGCCGGGGGCGCGGCGCACGCCCCGGGAATGGCCGCGGCGGTCACGCCGCTGCCGGTAATTGGCGTGCCGATTCTTGCCAAGAGCACGGCCGGGCTGGATTCGTTGTTGTCCATTGTGCAGATGCCGTCCGGGATCCCGGTGGCGACCGTGGCCATAAATGGCGCGGCCAATGCCGGTATTTTGGCCGCCGAAATCTTGGGAGTGAAGTATCCCGAAATAAAGGAAAAGATCCTAGCCTATAAACAGTCACTGAAAGAAAAGGTTGAGAAAAAAGCCCAAGCACTGGAGCAGATGGGCTGGGCCAAGTACCTGGCGCAGAAAGCGGCCAAGTGATCGCGCCGCAAGGGACTAACCCTCGCATTAGCGAGGGATAGACCCTTGCTTTGATGCGAGCTTCAAACTTTGAGATTTAAACTTTGAACTTTCATGATCCATCCGATTGACAACCGTTACGGTTCGCCCGAAATGCGCGCGATTTTTGATGAAGAAAAACGCCTTGAGTACCAATTGCGGGTCGAGGCGGCCTTAGTGGAATCGCTGGCCGAGCTGGGCCAGGTGCCCGCGGCCGCGGCCAAAATAATAAAGGAAAAAGCGACGCCCGAATTCGTGAAACTCGAGCGGGTCAAGGAGATCGAGGAAATCACCCGTCATGACGTCATGGCCTTGGTCAAAGCGCTGACCGAGGTGAGCGGCGAAGCGGGTAAATACGTCCACCTGACCGCGACCAGCTACGATATCGTGGACACGGCGCAGGCCTTGCAGATAAAGGAAGCGATTAATGTAATCTTAGCCAAAGGAAAAATACTGCTCGGTAATTGCTTGGATATCGCGCAAAAATACAAGGATACCGTCCAAGTCGGCCGCACGCACGGCCAGCATGCCATTCCCATCACTTTCGGTTTTAAATTCGCCAATTTTGCCGACAAGATCGGGGAGGATCTTGTCCGTTTGAAGGAGGACCTGAGATACGCGGCCGGTAAGTTTTCCGGCGCCGTCGGAAATTACGCGGCCCAGGAAATTTATGGTTTGGGCGACGAGCTGGAACTGCGGATAATGGGCAAGCTGGGCATCAATGCCGCCGACATCAGCACGCAAGTGGCGCCCCGGGAAAATTTGGCGCGGATTGTTTGCGACATTGCCATCCTTGCCGCGACCGTGGAGCAAGTTGCCAAGGAGGTGCGCAATCTCCAGCGCACCGAGATTGCCGAGGCGTCCGAACCGTTCGGCAAAAGCCAGGTGGGGTCGTCCACCATGGCGCAGAAGCGCAACCCGATCAATTCGGAAAACATTTGCGGCAATGTCCGGGTCATCCGTTCGTGCGTGGCGCCCGTCCTGGAGGATGTCGCGCTTGAGCACGAACGCGACCTGACCAATTCGGCCTGCGAGCGGTCGATATTGCCTACGGCATTTGTTTTGCTGGACGATGTTTTGACGCGGATAAATAAAATTTTGGCCGGTTTGGTGGTGATCCCGGAGAATATGGCCAAAAATCTCGCCTTGACGCGCGGCACCATCATGGCCGAGGCCATGATCACGCGCCTGGTGCAAAAGGGGATGGGCCGCCAGGACGCCCATGAAATTTTGCGGCAAAGTTCTTTTGAAGCTTTGGCGAAAAACATCGAGCTCAAGGAAGTTTTGCGGAACAGCGAAGCGGCTGCCAAATACCTTTCCAAAGAAGAGATCGAAAAACATATTTCCTATAATTCCTATATCGGCCGTTCGGCCGAGAAGACGGATCAAATAATAACCAAATGGCAAACATGGAACCTATAAAAAAAGTGGAGGGCTCGTCAAAGAACGTTTGGATAAATAAAGAACCGGGCGGCGCCGATCCCGGGGAAGGGGCTTTTGAATTCACCGATTATTTTTCGGTGTTCGACTGGGGCCGGTTTTTGGATGAGGCGATCCCGGGCAAGGGCGAGGCCATGGCCGCGGTGGTGAAGAAATATTTCGATCTGCTCAACCAGGCCGGGGTGAAAAGCCATTACAAAGGCATGTCGGGCGACAATTTGATGGATGTGAAGCTGGTCAATATCCCGCAAGCCCATGCCAATGTCGCGCCGGGAATAGTGAACTATCTTTTGCCGATCGAGATAATCTTTCGCATCTATACCCATCCGGAAAGCTCGGACCTGAAAAAGATAAAGGAAGGCAAGCGGACGTTCGAGGAACTGGGATACGAAGAAATGCCCGAGCCCAACAAGCGCCTGCCGCGCACCAAGATCAGCTACTCTACCAAGCTGGAGGAGACTGACCGGGTGCTTTCCAAAGAGGAGGCGCGGGTGCTTGCCGGCTTGACCATCGAAGAGATGGACAAGCTCGAGGGCTTGGCGCGCAAGACCTGTGATGTTATTACCGACCATTCGGAAAAGATCGGGCTCATCCACTACGACGGCAAGATCGAGGTGGCCAAGGACATGATCGGCGACTTCATGGTCGTGGACGTTCTGGGCACGCTGGACGAGGACCGCTTCATGATGGACGCGGGCAACGGCAATTTTGTGGATGTGTCCAAGCAATTCATCCGCAATTGGTACAAGGCGCAGGGCTGGAAAAAGGAAGTGGACGCGGCCAAGAAGAAGGCCGAGGAAGCCAAGGATGAGGACTGGAAAAAATACTGCCCGCAACCGCCGCGGATGCCCGACAACGTGAAGAAACTGGTGGCCGAAATGTACCTGGCCGACGCCAAGGAGCGCGGGGGAGCGGATATCGGCGCCAAATTCGGCCTCAAAGTCCGCCCGCTCATCGAGGTAGCTAAAGACATCCATCGTATCCAGCAAAGCTATTGAATTGTCTCTAAGATTTTAGAATCCGCCTTACCAAGGCGGCTTCTGTCTTAAGGATTGTAATTTGGCGTTTTTTTTGTTATAAAATGTATAAATTGAAAGAGGTTCGAATATGGTTTTGGGATTAGATCGTGAAATGCCGCCCATCAAAGTGCCAACGGAATTAGAGGCGGCGGCAGTGGTAATGAAGGGGCTCTTTGAGAAGCCGAGAAGCAAACAAATTTCGTTTCTTGCGGAGCAGGATCCGGGATTGCTTGATTCATTGGTTAGGCTGGGTAAATGGGCAGAGAGGCATTCGGGGTACGCGGAGCAGGAGATCTTTAATCCTGATCAAATGGATGAGATCGGGGTAATTACTTCTGCAGCAAATACTATTTTTATTAAGCGCAGTATAGCAATTTGCGTACCTGGTTAATGACTCACACCCTTTTTCTTTTACTTCAACGATTATCACTTGGGGGGCTTGACTGATAATTTTTCAAACCGCGAAGTTCGCTTAGCTTTTTTTGACGCAAAATTGGCAATTTGTTAATATTATTCTACCTATTCCAAAAGTGTGATAATTTTTACCGATCATTCTTTACTGAAGCTAAGGCAAAGGAATATTCCGAAAAAATTGGTGATTGAAACCGTGAATAATCCGGATTGTGAAGGCAGGGGTCATTCAGAGAGGAAAGCTTGTTTTAAGAAATTCGGCAAATTATTTCTAAAAGTGGTCTACAAAAATGAAGGTGGCGATATTGTCATCATTACGCAGCATTGGGTGGCAAAAATAAACAATTAAAACATTATGGAAATAAATTACGATCCTAAGGCGGACGCGTTGTCGATCACGATCAAAAAAGGCAAGGTCGATAAAACTATCGAGCTAGCGCCCGAGATTAATTTGGATGTGGATAAAAAAGGAAATTCGCTGTATTTGGAGATTGTCGGGATAAGCGAAAAGATCGGCAAAAAGAGAGCTCGGGAAGTTTTGGTCAAGAACTTGTCGCTTGCTTGATTTTGTCTTTCATTAATCGCATGGCCGCAATTCGGGCCATTTTTGTTGCTTATTTGATTATCACTCGGGGGGCTTGACTGATAATTTGCGGGTGATAATATGGAAATACAAAATATCCTGAGATTGGATGCGTTTGCCGAGGATTGACCTCAAAATACAAATTCTCGAGGTCAAACCTCCGCAAACAATACCATCAAATGCGGTAAAATGCAGATCAGCGAGCGGCAAAAAAACATATTGGATACCATTATCCGGGAGTACGTCGAATCGGCCAAGCCGGTTTCTTCGCAATGCCTGGGGGAAAAATACGATTTCGGCATCGGGCCGGCCAGTATCCGCATCGAGATGCAAAAGCTGACCGACGACGGTTTTTTGACCCAGCCGCACACGTCGGCGGGCCGCGTGCCGACCGACAAGGGTTACCGTTTTTTCGTGGACGCGATCGCAAAGAAAGAAAATGGTATGGTGAGTTTGGATTTTGATCTTGATCGGCTGGAAAACGATTTTGACGAGATATTCCGGTCGATGCAGGATCTTTCCAGAAGTATTGCGAATGTTTCCGAATCGCTGGTGCTGGGATACCTTCCCGGCGAAGACGTCATGTGGAAGGAAGGCTGGGAGGATGTTTTGCGCCAGCCGGAGTTCAACCAAAAGGACATGGTGGAGAATTTCCTGGATTATCTGCATTATTTGGAAAGCAATATCGGGAGAATGAAGCCCGGCGACGAGTTCGAGCTTTTCATAGGCCGGGAGAATCCCTACCCGAAGGCAATCGAATTTTCGACGATTTCGCTGGCCCTGGACCCGGCGCCCAAGCAGGAGATGATCCTTTCTATCATCGGGCCCAAGCGCATGGCCTATGACCGCAACATCGCGCTGGTCAATCGGGTGATGAAAATGTTCGATGAACTTTAATATATGCAAAATGGATATCAATAAAGACGAAAACGAAGTGCCGGTGCTGCCTGCCGAAGGCAAATTGGAGGAATGCGAGAAAAAGTGTGAAGAGTATTTGAACGGATGGAAGCGCGCCAAGGCGGATTTCATCAACTACAAGAACGAGGAGAACAAGCACCTGGCCGACATTGCCAAATATACGCGGCACAATTACATTTATTCACTGTTGCCGATGCTGGACAACCTGGAGCTCACGGTCAGGCAGATGCCGCCGGAATTGCGGGAAAACAGCCATGTGAAAGGATTGCTGATGGTCAAAATCCAGTTGGAGGATTATTTGAAGACCAACGGCGCCGAGGCGATCGCGTCGGTGGGCGAGAAATTCGACCCCAACTTGCATGAAGTGGCGCAGGCCGTGGACGCGCCGGAAGCCGAAAGCGGCACGGTGGTGGAAGAGGTACAAAAAGGCTACATGATCGACGGCAATCTCCTGCGTCCGGCCAAAGTCAAAGTGGCGAAATAATGCGGTGTTTGATGAGGTCTAACCTCTGCGATTACGCCGAGGATAGACCTCCCCAAACCAAAAG
>JALOQL010000041.1 GCA_025453415.1 Minisyncoccota bacterium | reverse complement strand
ATCTGCGGAAAATCGACCAGCAGATAGGAAAATTTATACAGGAAATATTCGAGCTGCTTCAAATCGATGCCTTTCATGCCGCGGTAGCCTTCCAGAAGAGTGTAGATCTTGGTGCGTTCCATCAGGCTTTTGGCCAGGGCCATGTTGAGCGGCGGCAGGCCGATGGCGACGTCGTTGAAGACTTCGACCGCCACGCCGCCCATGCCGAAGGCAACGACCGGCCCGAAGATCACGTCGGATTTGGCGCCCACGATCAGCTCATATTTTTTGGAAACCATTTTTTCCACGGTGATGCCGTCGATATCCTTTGGATCCAAAAATTTTTTGGCGTTATCGGTGATTTCCTTGAAGGCGGCCTTGGCGGCATTGGAATTATTGATGTCCAGGCGCACGCCGCCGACCTCGGTTTTGTGCAGCAGTCCCGAGGCTTCGAGTTTTACCGCGACGGGGAAGCCGATCTTTTTGGCGATCGCCGCCGCCTGGCTGGCGGTGCGGGCAAGATACGCCGGGTTTGCCGGTAATCCATAGCAATCCAGGAATTTGCGGGCCCAGGCGCCTGTCAGGCTGGTTTTTCCTTCGCGGTCCGCTTGGAGCATCATTTCCAAAGCCGCGGCCGCGTCGGGTTTGAATTCCTCGGGAATCGCTTCCGGCGTGGTTTCGATGATCTTCAGATTCTTCTGCCATTCGTTGAGACCCAGGAAACAGGCGACCGCCTTTTCCGGCGTTCGATAAACCGGGATGCCGCGGCGCATAAAAATATCGATGCCCTCTTTGACGCGCAGCGCGCCCATGAACGAAGCGAAGACCGGTTTGGTTTCGATATTCGGCAGATCGGCGATCATTTGCGCGGTCTCGCCGCTTTTGGTGACGGCTTGGGGCGTGAGGATCGTCATGATCCCGTCGACATTCGGATCTTCCAGACAGGCTTTGACCGCGGCGCGGTAATGTTCGGGTTGCCCGTCGCCCAAAACATCGATCGGATTGGAGCGGCTCCAGGCGGCCGGCAGGACCTCGTCCAGAGCTTTTATCGTTCCCGGCGAAAGTTCGGCCAGGGTGCCGCCGTGCGCCGTCAGATAGTCGGTCGAAATCACTCCGGGACCGCCGGCATTGGTGATGATCGCTAGGCGCCCGCCCGCCGGTTTTTTGTAATGGTTTAAGGTTTTGGCGTAATTGAAAAGTTCGCTGACCGTCGCGACGCGGATGATGCCGGCGCGCTCAAAAGCGGCGGCAAACACTTTATCATCGCCGGCCAGGGTGCCGCTGTGCGAGGCCACGGCTTTGGCACCGGCCTGGCCCAGTCCCGCTTTAAGGCACACAATAGGCTTGTTTTTGCAGAAAGCCCGTGCCGAGCTCAAAAACTTGCGGCCGGAATTGACCGATTCCATATATAACAGGATGCTGGTCACTTCCGGATCGGTGTCGAAATAATCGATCAATTCGTCGAAGCCGATGTCGGCCATCGAGCCGATGGAGACGAAATAGGAGAATCCGATATTGTCCCGCAGCGACCAGTCCAGGAACGTATCGCATAGCGCGCCGCTTTGCGAAACGAAAGCGATATTGCCCGGCAGGGGCATTTCGGGGGCAAAACTTGCGTTTAAAGCCCGGCGCGGATTGATGAACCCCAGGCAGTTCGGCCCCAGGATCTTGATGCCGTATTTTTTTCCGGCGGCCTGTATCTGGCAAAACATTTTCTGCCCGGTCGGTCCCGCCTCCTTGAATCCCGAAGAAATTATCGCAACCCCGTCAACGCCGGCCAGGCCGCATTCCTTGACCAGGTCCAGGACCGTGGGCGCGGGCGTGGCGATGACCGCCAGATCAACGTGTTTGCCGATATCTTTGACGGAGGCGTATGCTTTGATGCCCTGCACGGTTCCGTCATGGATGTTTACCGGAAAAATCTCTCCGGAGAAGTCGCTGTCCCTAATGTTTCTGAGGACCGAATAGCCCACCGAGTTTTCCCGGTCGTTGGCGCCGATAACAGCCACGGTCTTGGGGTTGAAAAAGTTATGGATTTGTTTCAGCGACATAATGAAAGTTTAAAGTTCAAAGTGAAAAAATTAAAGTAAAAATCGATCCATACATCATTCTAGCCTTTTGGCGCCGATTTTAAAAATGAGGTTTGTAAACGAAAACAAGCACCGGGGGTGCCATGATATGAGGTGGCGCGCGAGCGCGACACATAAAACTACTTTTTATCGCTTCGAGACATGATCGACATTCCGTCACGAGTACCATCGCCCATGATGATGTCGATCACATCCCGAAGCGGGAGCGCGGCCGTTTTCCGTGGCGCGGCCGGTGGAAAAAATGAGGATTGACGCGGCCAATAAGTCAGCTACAATCTATATACTAACAACAAAAAACATGGAACAAATCCAAAGGTGCCATGATTGCAAAACCGCCATCAAGATCGAAGGCGACGCGATCGCAAACGGCGTCATGCTTTCTTATAAGGAAGGCGATAAAGAATACCAAGTTTTTAAATGCAATGATTGCTACAAGGCCAGCGCGCGTTTGAGCGATTACAAACCGTGCGAAGTATACTCCCGGGTGTGCGGTTATCTGCGCCCGGTCGGGCAATGGAATCAAGGCAAGCAGCAGGAATATCAGGAACGCAAAGAATACAAAAACTCTTAAATAATTTACAATTTTCAATTTCTAATTTTCAATAAAATTTTAATGATACGATTTTCAAACATAACGCGATAAGCGTATTTGTTTATAAATTTATTCATTGCAAATTCAATAGAAATTAGAAATTATAAATTAGAAATTTTGAAAAATGGATAAGACACTAAAAAATTTGGCCAAGGCGTTTGTCGGCGAATCCCAGGCGCGTAACCGCTACACGATGTACGCCAAGATCGCTAAAAGGGAAGGGTACGAACAAATCGCGGAGGTGTTCCTGCAGTCCGCCGACAACGAGCGCGAACATGCAAGTTGGGAGTTCAAGTTGATCAACCAGCTCCAGGTGAAAGCCGGCAAGACCGGCGAACCCGTCACCGTCGAAGCCGAAGTGCCCACGGTCTACGGCAATACGGTTGAAAATCTGAAGGCGGCCATCGCCGGCGAGAATTACGAGCATACGCAAATGTATCCGGAGTTCGCGCGCGTTGCCGATGAAGAGGGGCTTCCCGACATCGCCCAGCGCCTGTTGGCCATTGCCAAGGCCGAGGAGCACCACGAAAACCGCTACCAAAAGATTCTTGAAGTGGTGGAGACCGGCACGGTTTTCGAAAAGGCCAGTGATTCCTGGTGGGTCTGCCGCGAATGCGGTTATATCCACTTCGGCAAGACGCCGCCCGAATCCTGCCCTTCCTGCGACCACGCGATGGCGTTCTACGAACTGCGTTGCGAAAAGTATTAAATCAAAAAAGGGCTTCACAAGGCCCTTTTACAGTATTAGAATCGAAGCATGATCGGTAAAATCGCAAATTTCATCAAGACCTCGGTCTTTCTGGCTGTTGCGGCCGGCGCGATTTATTTTGTGGGACAAGCGAGCCTTCAGCTCTTGGATATGCCGCAGATCGCCGGAGACCTGGGCCAAATCAAAGTTGCCGCGCCGGATAAAAATAAGGCGCCGGTTTCCGGTACGACAACCGCCGGAGAGGTCGTTCAGGAAAAGCGGCCCAACCAGGAATTACCCGGCAAACTGGCGCCGGCGCCGGAAGTGGTTGCCGCGCCCGTGGCGGAAAAGATCGTCCGCGTTTCCGAAACGCCAAAGGGTCAGGCCGGGGTATTGAGCGCATCGGGCGTGATCGCGGCGACCAATGCCGAGCGCCTCGAGTTTTTGGGTGCGGGGCACGGCCTTACGGAAAATCCCTTTTTGGATCGCGCGGCGCAGGCCAAAGTTGACGATATGTTCAAATACCAGTATTTCGAACACGTTTCACCGCAGGGCAACGGCGTTTCCTATTTTGTCGGCAATACCGGCTACGCATACATTGCCATTGGCGAAAACCTGGCAATGGGCGATTTCGACGGCAATGCCGAACTGGTTGCCGCCTGGATGCAAAGCTCCGGCCATCGTGCCAACATCCTGAAAGAAGGCTACCGGGAGATCGGTGTTGCCGTCGGTTTCGGTTATATCGAAGGCCGCAAAGCCTGGCTGGCGGTGCAGGAATTCGGGACACCCAAAACCGCTTGTCCGGCCGTTGACAAGAACCTGCTGGCGGCCGCCGACACGGCCGAAAATGAAATGACGCGGTTTGCCGCCCGTCAGGACGCGCTTGAAAAAAAGATCGATGGCCAGAAGGCTGCGGTCGCGGCGCTGGAAAAAGAGCTCCAATCAATAATTGACGCGCATGCCTCCTATGACATCGTCAAATCCAAGCAGGAGGAATATAATCGCGCCATCGATTCGGTCAATCACAATGTCGGCGATTACAATGCCATGATAACGGAAGCAAAGTCGGTCTATGCCGGTTACAAGAATGTTATCGAAAAATACAACGCCCAGGTCGCGGCTTTTAACGTGTGCGTTTCTTCGTTTAAATAATCGCGCAAAAAAACGTCCCGCGTTCAGCGGGGCGTTTTTTTGCGCCTGTTTTCCGAACGAATGGTCCCATTAATCGTGTTGCACAAAGCTGGCAAATAAGGCGGGCACCATGAAAAGGGTAAAGAACGAGGAGACGGCCAGGCCGCAGATGATTGCCGCGCCGAGCGCCTGCCAGGTCATTGAAGACAGCGTGATCGGGATGATTCCCGTGATCGTGCAGAGCGACGTGATGAAGATCGCCTCGAATCTCGATTTGCCCGCATCCAGGATGGCGTCGCGGAACGCGATGCCGCTGCCCAAATTGAGATTTATTTTGTCGATCAGAATGATGGCGTTTTTAACCACGATCCCGAAGAGCGCCAGGATGCCGATGAGGCCGGGAAAGCTCAACGGAAGATTCAATATCGTCAGGCCGAGAAACACGCCGATCAGGGCCAGGGGCACGGTAATTAAAACGATCGCGGCCTTGATGAACGAATTGAACTGGATAACCATCGTGGCGATGATCAGGATGAAAGCCAGCCCCATCGCGGCAATAATCGATTGCACCGATTCGGTGTTGGTTTCGTTGGCGCCGCCATAGGTTATTTCGTAGCCGTCGGGAAGCTTATAGGAGCCGGTGATTTTTTGGAATTCGGCCAGGACCGCGCTTGAGGTCGTTTTGGCGGTGATGTCGCAAGTCAAAAGGACGGTGCGTTTTTGGTCGATGCGCATAATGCTTTCAACCGAAGGATCGAGCGAGATCGTGGATACATCCTTCAGGAACACCGCTTTGCCCGCCGGATTGGCGATTTGCAGATTTTGCACCGCTTCAAGATCGGGTATAAGCGCCGGGTCGAATTGCGCGATGACGTTAACGTCTTCGTTGTCGCGCAGGATCGTGGTTACATTGGTGCCGGAAATCGCGGTGCGCAGCACCGATCCCACGTAAGCGGCGTTCAAATTATTATTCGCCAGCTTGGTCTGGTCGAGTTTGAAGGTGTATTGCGGGACCGATTCTTTGATCGATACCGCCGCGTTGACGGTTTCCGGGATCGACTGCAATTTCGGTTTCAGATCGCCGGCGATTTTTTGCAATTGCGCGACATCGTCGCCCGAGACCTGCGCTTGGAAAGCCGAACCGCTGGGCGGTCCGCCGCGCAAGGAGACGATGGTTACTTTGGCGTCTTTGATGCCGGTAAGGTCGCGCCGCAGAATTTCTTCCAGTTCGTATGATTTTACCGGGCGAAGGCTTTTGTCGATAAGGTTTATCGTCACCGATGCTTTGTTGGAGCTTGATCCGCCGCCGCCCGCCATCGAGGTTGAGACCGACGAACCGATCGTGGTGGAAAAATTATCGATTTCTTCGTACCGCAGTAATTTTTCCTCGACCCGTTTGGCGACGCTGTCCGTTTCCGACAGTTTGTAGCCGGTCGGGGTTTCGATATTGATATACATATAGCCGAAGTCGTCGGCCGGAAAGAATTCCGACTTTAGTATCCCGGTCGCGGGCAGCAGCGAAGCCGCGATGAAAAGCGCGAAAATCCCGGCGAAAAATATTTTACGAAGCCGGGGATTGTCGATAAGTTTGGCCAGGTATTTTTCATATACCGGCAGGGTGGCGTTAATGTTGACCAGGCCGTGCATCAGGCGGGCGGAAATTCCGGAACCGACCGTTGATCCTTGGCGCCGCAATTTTTGTTTGATGAGTTCGTCGTCCTTGGCTTCGAGACGCACCAGATCGCCGCTTTTTTCCAGGCCGGTTTTACCGCCCTTTTCGTACCAATAAACCATTAGTCCCGCGGCGGCCAAAACGACCGCCCCGCCGATCTCAAAAAATATGTTTTTTTGGAAAAGCAATGTCGCGGCCAGCCCCAAAAGGACGGCCAGGTAAACGAAAAAGAAATTTTTCGTCAGGCGCACGCGTTCGAGGATCGCGGCCAGCGGGTGGTTGACCATCAACGCGATGGCGAGGCTGGCGATCAGGGTTACCGAGATCGTGATCGGAACCGATTTCATGAATTGTCCCATGATGCCGCTGGTGAAAAGCAGGGGCAGGAACGCCCACACCGTGGTCAGGGTCGTAGTGGTCAGTACGACCTTGAAGTCGTTGAGCACCAGCAGCACCGCTTCTTCGGGGGTATATTTTCCCGTGCGCATGTATTGTTTGGTGGCCGAAACGACCACGATGGCGTCATCGACGATCAGGCCCAGCGACAGCAACAGGGAAAACAGGGAAAGGAAGTTTAAAGTTGTTCCGGACAAGTCCATTACGCCAAAAGTGATGAAAAAAACCAACGGAATGGCCAGTCCGGCGACCAAGGCTTCTTTTAGCCCGATGAGCAGAAACAATATGCCCATCACCAGGAAAAGCGTAATGATGAAATCGTGGGTCAGCTGGTCGAAATCTTCCCGGATGTATTTGGCCTCGTCGTAAGTGATGTTGTATTCAAGCCCCGGGATATTTTTAACGTAACCGTCCAAAGAAGCCGTGATCGCGTCGACGGTGTTGATGATATTGCCGCCGGTCCGTTTCACCACGCTCAACGTAACTGCGTCCTGCGGCTGGCCGCCGGACGAAGAGATACGCGAAATCCGGGTTTTCTTTATCGCGGTTTCGGTGACGGTGGCGATATCCCTTAACAGCACTTGGTTTTGCGAGCTTCCGCCCACGACCAGGTTTTTCAACTGATCGGAATCGTAAATCTTGCTGTCGGTGCGTATCGGATAAACATAAACCGAACCTTCAAAGTTTCCGGAAGGTACGCTGATATTCGCGGCGGCGACCGCCGCGTTGGCCTGGTTTACGGTGACGCCGTAGTAATTAAGTTTTTCCGGGGAATAATTTATTTCGATCTCGCGCTGGTTGCCGCCGGCGATGCCGACTTCCCGCACCCCCGGTATTTTTTCGAGAGAGTCCTTGATGTCCTTGGCGTAATCGTAAAGCGTGAAACCGTCGTAAGGTCCGGAAAGCGCCAAGCTGAGAATCGGAGTATCGTCCAGGGAAACCTCGTTGACTGCCGGGTCGCCGGCGTCTTCGGGAAGGTCATTTTCGATATTGCTGACCGCGTCGCGCACCCGGCGGATCGAATCGTCCAGATCAAGATTCGCGTCGAATTGGACAACTACGCTTGATACCGAATTGGCCGAAGTCGAGGTGATGGTGTCGATGCCGGTGATGCCCGATATCCGGGTTTCGATCTTTTTGGTCACCAATTCTTCGACGTCGGCGGGCGATGCCCCGGGGAAGACCGTGCTGACCACCGCGATCGGGATCTTTACTTCGGGATTTGATTCGCGCGGAAGTTTCAAGAACGAATAGACGCCCCATACCGAGATGAGCGCGATCATCAGGATGATGACCCGAAAACGATAGACGAAAAAGCTCAGCCACATCTTCTTAAGCCGTTGGTCGAATTGCAGGCGGGCCAGATATAACTGATCGAACGATGGTTTACTTTCCATAATTTGGTGCTTGATTTATGATTTAAGATTTATGATTTAGGAAAAATGCATTAAATATCTTAAATCCTAAATCTTAAATCTTTATTCTTGTATCCGGACTTTACCGCCGGCTTTGAAGCCGCGCACCGAAGACAGTATTTTCATATCCGGGGTCAGGCCGCCCGTGATCTGGACGTTTTCGCCGACCAGTTCGCCGACGGTCACGGGAGCGCCGGCGATCACGCCGTCGTTGCCGACGGTGAGGACGAAGTTGCCGCTATCGGTGAACTGTACCGCCGGTATTGGCAGAGAATAGACGGTCGCCGCGCCCGTTGCCGTT
>JALOQL010000040.1 GCA_025453415.1 Minisyncoccota bacterium | reverse complement strand
GGATTTGCGGTCAGGAATGGAACGCGCAATATTGGCGACACTTCCAGATTGAGATACATCTTCATCGACGTACCGCACGAAGGTATCGATGCTGAGGGCTGGGATATAATGGAACTCCCAAAAACGCCCCTGGCAACCACGCTGCTGCCCAAAAGCGACTATATGACGGGTCTGGAGCCGTTTGGGGATCATTTGCCGCGCATAAAGATAATTGGTCGAACGGGCAGACGGTTTCCAAAATATTATTTGAACAGCATTAAAGGCGAGCTCGTTGGGCTTCCGTGGTTATGGCTTCACGAAGCCGATCGTTATCCGTTGCTGCATAAATTCATTGCCTCCGAGTTGCTTAAATCAAATTCGGAGTGCCTTTTATTTAACTTAGCCAAAAAATTTTTTATAATAAAATATTGTACTCACGAATTCGACCAAAGGTCGGCGTTTAATTTGAATAATATTTATAAAAAAATTTAAATCATGAAAAAATTGTTTTCAATGTTTTTGATCGCGGGCGTTTTTTTGGCAACCGCGCCCTCGGTTAGCGCGGCCACTTTGGCCGAGATGCAAGCCACGGTCACTTCGCTACAACAACAGATCGCGGCCCTGAAAGCTAAGATTGGAACGATAAATTATGGCACGACTTCAGCGTCAGGAGGTGGAACAACGTATACTGGAACAGTTGTTGGATATGGCTCGGCATCAGGCGGTTCAGCGGCAGCCGGATGGACATCAGGCACAAACAATGAGGCTGCGACCGGAGCGGCCGGAGGGACTAAATACGTTGGTACGGCCGGAGGCGGCGGGTCACCTGTAGGCACTAGCTACAGCACCTCAACCGGTACGGCAGGAGGTACTGAATACGTAGGTTCAGCCAGTACGGCCGGAGGCGGCGGGTCACCTGTAGGCACTAGCTACAGCACCTCAACCGGTACGGCAGGAGGTACTAAATACGTAGGTTCAGCCAGTACGGCCGGAGGCGGCGGGTCGGTTGGCGTAGTAAATGTCACTCCTAAAGGATATCTCGATGGTGCGGACTGCAATACCATACGCGGATGGGCTTGCGATGCCAACAGTTACTCAACCCCGATAATGGTCCATTTTTACATGGACGGCGCGGCGGGAATCGGAAAATTCATCGGCAGCACTACGGCCAATTTAACTCGCGAAACGGCGGTGGGGACGGCCTGCGGAGGCAACAGCAGCCACGGCTTTTCCTTTGCGATGCCAACAATCGCCAAAGACGGCAAATCGCATACAATCTATGCCTATGCCATCAACACGCCGACAGGGACCAATCCGGCTCTGACAAATACGAAAACGATAACTTGCGCGGCTTCGAGCGTATGCGTCAAGGAAGGTGAAATTTCCAACAGCTCCGCGGGTTGTTGCTTGGGATTGCAGCCAATCGACGCGGGCAGCGGCAGCGGTAAATTGTGCTATGATCCCGCGAAAGGCGTGCCGGAGGCAAAGTTTGGCTGGTATTATGCCGACGGATCGCTTCTGCACTACATGCACATGGACAACAACTGCGTAGGCCGGGGTGGTGATATCGGGTTCCAATCCAATGCAGTTTGCTGCGCCGGACTGACCAAAACATTGGTGCCGGCGGGCGGCTGCACCTCGACCACAAACGCCGCAACCGGGATGGGACCAACGGTTTGCTCGGATGGAATTGGCTACATTTGCAAGTAACGGAAATTTTCTAAGCAAACAAAAAAACCCGCGTTTGCGGGTTTTTTTGTTTATTTTCGGCCTTCGAGAGCCGAGGTTAGAGTTTCCTCGTCGGCGTATTCAAGTTCGCCGCCCATGGGCAGGCCCACACCAAGCTTGGTGATCTTTTTTCCGTAGGGTTTCAAAATTTTTTCCAAATAAAGAATCGTGGTCTGGCCTTCGCTGGTGGGATTGATGGCCAAAATTATTTCGTTGATGTAATTTCCCTTTTTAACGCGATCTTCCAGTTGCTCGATTCGCAAGCCAGCAAGGTTTTCCTTTTTTAATATAGAAACTGTTCCTCCCAGGACAAAATACAAACCCTTGTATTTTTTTGTTTTTTCCAGGGTCTCCAAATCTATTTCGTTGGCCACCACGCATAGTTGGCTTTTTTCGCGTTTTGAATCCGAACAAACGGAGCACAGCTCCTTTTCCGATTCAAACGCGTTGAAACATAACCGGCAAACTTTCACCCGGTTTTTCAAATCTGCCAGCGCCTGAATTAATTCCTTTACCTGTTTATTGTCCTGCGCCATCAAGAAAAACACTAAACGCGCTGCCGTTCTAGGTCCAATAGTCGGAAGCTTGGAGAGTTTATCTATGAGATTGCGAATGGAAGACGAGTACACTTGACTTTTTACTTAATTAATGTTATAGTTAATCCGATGAATAAGATGTAAATTCTCTAGCGAAATGCAACTTTTAAGTTAAAATTCTCCTGCCGTTTTCCGCCCCGCTAACGCGGGATTTTTTGTATGATACCACGCTTCAGCGAAACCTCGTAGGCCGAACGGTACCCCAGAGATTTGCGCCATTTGCCGTTAAGGATATGCAGATATTCCTGAAATTGTTCTTTGGGGACATTTTTCAAATCGGTCTTTTTGGGGATGAACCATCTTCTCAAAAGCCCGATGCCGTTTTCCACATGCGGCTTCTGCCAAGGTTGGTGCGCCTCGCAGAAATACGCGGGCAGGCCGAATTGCTCATGTTCTTTGTTTTCAATTCCATTGTCAAAGGTCAAATCATCGATATTCAAATCCGAAGTTACGCTTTTAACCGCCGCGGTCATTGTGGCCGGTTTTTTGTTTTCGATCATGGTGCCGGCAAGCAATTTTGATACCGGAACGCAGAAGATCGCGCCGCTGTTTTGGCTGCCACAGCTGGTTGGCGAAACGAACAGATCGCCTTCGGCATGGATGCCTCTTTTTGGCCGTTTTTCGAGGGAAACCCGGTTGGGAATCATCTCTCTCTTGGTCTTCTTTTTCTGCTTGCGGGCATGGTAATGCTGGGTGCAAAGCAGATGGCAATACGCTTGGCCCCAGGCGCTGTAGAGCCATTTGTAGATGGCATTGGTGCCCACCCGGATCTTTTGTTTTTTGCGTTTCATGCGGCCCGCGATCTCATCCGGGGAGCGGTGTTTCTTTAACTCGCGGATGATCTGCTCCCTTAATTGGGGGTATGCTTCGATCTTCATGCCCCGGTGCTTGCTTTCCGATCTTTTCTGTTGCGCTTTGTGTTGGGCGGTCTTGGCCGAGTAGACGCCGTTTTTGCGTTTTCGTTTCCTGATCTCGCGGCTGACAGCGCTGGCGTCAAACCCAAGTATTTTGGCGATTTCTTCCTGGGTATGGCCGGCATTTTTCATTGCTTCGATGCGGTCCCGATCAAACTGATTCAGGTGGCGAAAAGGCCGCCTCTTTTTGCGCTTCCTGTGGGTTTCTTTTTTCATACAACTTCATTTTACTGAAGTTGCATTTCAAAAGAGAATTTTTGAGATGAACGTAAGACCTCAAGATTTAGCGCTTATAGGCGCAATAATGTTCTTGGTATCGCTCGTAGGAATAGATTCCATTCCCTATCCACCTGGACCCGTAGGTATGTATCAAGGTGTCCTGGTGCCATTGGGATGGACGGCACTGGCTGTGTTCGGATTTGCAGCGATGCTTATTGCGTTTCTGCACCGGCGCGACAAATACATCTCTTAATTTTTTGTCGCGCTGTTTTATTTTCAATTGATTCAATAATCCAAAAAGATTATTCAAAAATTTTGAATTAGAAATTCAGGAATTTTGCGTATGGTGCTTGATGAGGATTGACCTCTAAAAATTCTTGAGGTCAAACCTCCTCAAACCAAAATTTGACATTGGAAATTTGATATTTGACATTTTACTCATTGGTCCTGGTACTCATACCCTTCGGTGTGGTTCTTAAAGCATACGGTGCGATCGTCGAAATGCAACAGCACCTTACCCACTGGGCCGTTGCGGTGTTTGGCGATAATTATTTCGGCCACGCCTTTTTGCGTGGATTCTTCGCGATAGCGGTCTTCCCGGTAGATAAACATGACCACGTCGGCGTCCTGCTCGATGGCGCCGGATTCGCGCAGGTCGGACAGTTTGGGGATCGGCGGGATACGCTGCTCCACGGCGCGGGACAACTGGGATAGGACAAGCACGGGAATATTGAGTTCGCGGGCCAGGCCTTTGAGGGCGCGGGAATTTTCCGATACCTGCTGGACCGGGCTGGCCTGCTTGTTGAGCGGTTCCATCAATTGAAGATAATCGATCACTAATAGACCAAGGCCGTTCTCGGCCTGGAGGCGCCGCGACAGCGCTTTCATTTGCAGTACGGAAGGGGAGCCAACGTCGTCAATATATAAGGGCGTTTCGGCCAATATTCCCAAGGCCCGCTGGATCTGCTCAAAATCCTCGGTTTGCAGTTTGCCGGTGCGGATTTTCCACAAATCTACTCCAGAATAGGCCGAAATAAGACGGTCCACCATCTGGTCCTTGGACATTTCCAGAGAAAACACGCCCACGGGAATCTTTTCGTTATAGGCAATATTGGCGGCAATGTTCAACGCCAGGGTGGATTTACCCAGCGATGGCCGGGCGGCCAGAATCACCAGATCAGAACGCTGCAAACCGGAAAGCATTTTGTCCAGGTCGGCATAATTGGTCGGAATGCCGCGCGTGCCTTTGCCTTGGGACAGCATTTCGATACGCTCGAAAGCCGCGGGCAAAGTGTCTTTGATGGCGGTAAAATTCTGGGAAATGCCTTTTTGGGCGATATTGAAAATTTTCTTTTCGGCTTCATCCAGGATTTCTTCCAAATCGTCGCTTTCGTTGTAGCCCAGGCTCTCGATGTCTTGGGAGGCCGAGATAAGGTCGCGCAGGACGCGTTTGTGGCGCACGATGCGCGCGTAGGACGACGCGTGGGCGCCGCTGGGCACCATATTGACCAGTTCGGTCAGGTAGGTGCTGCCGCCAATGGTTTCAAGAAGGTTTTTATCCTTCAGGCGCGTCGAAACCGAAAGGAAATCGATTGGTTCGCCCATTTCGAACAATTCGCGGCAAACCTGGTAGATTTCTTTATGGATGTGCCGGTAAAAATCATCCGCGTTAAGAATATCGGCCACCTTGGTGATGGCCGACGGGTCGAGCATCAAACAACCCAAAAGCGACTGTTCGATCTCGATGCTTTGCGGCGGCAATTTGCTGGCGGTTTCCATGATATTTTTCCCGTAAAACACGCAAAAAGCTTCTCCTTTATGGCTAATCCTAACAAAGCCGATCGAATTATACAAATGCTTTCTTGACAGCAAATTTGTTTAGCCCATAATAATTAAAACGTTCGCTTTTAACTCATTGATTCACGATGGTGGCCGGTTGCGACCCTCAGCCAGTTGCAACCTCCTTGTCCTTTTTTTCAGACACGTTCGGGCGTTTCGCGAAAGAACGCGATTTCGCGATAACGCCCTTTTCAGCCTTGCGATGATTGCATCCAAGATTTGAAAGAGATAGGGACAGGAGGCGTTGGGCCCTGGGACCCGACGGCGCCCTATCTCCAGCTTTTTTAGCTCATTTAATCACGATTATGGCACTTGGCCATAAAAGGCAGCCACCGGGCCGACGACGCGACCAGTCCGATGCCTGCCGCCTCCTTTTCATCCGATGACCTTGCTTTATCTCTGCAAGGTCTCACGTTTTTTATGCTGTGGATAACTGGTATTGACGACCCGGCCGGCGGGTGTATATTATCATTCGGCGGCATATTTTGAGCCTTTTACAATAATTTTATAACGCAGGACATTGCTCTTGCAATTCCTGCCAAAATATGTTATAATATTTTAAAAGGCGAATGTATGCGCAAATTATAAAAAAGAGGGATTAATATAAGAATTAGTATGGGGTTTGAAGGCGGCTTGGTATTAAGCTGCCTTGCGGGTATAGTGTTGTTGTTATTTTTTGGACTCGGCTTTCACCGAATTATATAGGCTGCATTTTTAAACTCTTTTTTGCAGCCCCCTATCTAAATTTCTTCAAAGCGATTTGGAAAAACTTAGATAGGGATTCTCGGTTTTTAGGGAGGCTTGACACGGAGTTTGAAACACGCTAGACTCTTAATGTTGACAACAAAATATGGCAAAGGAAAAAACACCGAAAGCCAAAAAGGCGAGCAAAAAAGTTGCGAAGCCTAAGACGTGTAGCTGCAACTGCAGCTGTTGCGGAAAGTAAAAACCGCAAAGTCGAAAGCAAGAAAAAAGTCATAAGGAATGACCGTTATGATTTTTTGTTTGTCTTTGACAAACTAAGCGATCCCGGAAAGAACGTCGACAATTAAATAGCGAAATATTTATATTTCCACATAAATATTTCGTGAGCCAATTACGAAGACAAAGAATTTTTTGAAGTTGTCTTGGACTTTCTTATTGAGGATTTGATCCTGGTCCAGGATGAACGCTGGCAACGTGGATAAGGCATGCAAGTCGAGCGGATCAAGTGTCTTGCACAAGGGAATTCTGATTAGTGGTTAGTTTTTTAAAGACTTCCGTCAAAAGGACGCAGCATTAGAAGTATACAAAAGCCTTCACTGTCGGAAGAAACGGATCGAGTTAGGATTTTCCTGTGCAAGATGCTTGGTTAGCGGCGAACGGGTTAGTAACATGTAGGTTATCTTCCATCGACTCGGAAATAGTCCGTCGAAAGACGGCTTAATGTCCGATGGTCCCGCAAGGGTAAAGGCGTAAGCCGGTTGATGATGAGCCTGCACACTATCAGCTTGTTGGCGGGGTAACAGCCCACCAAGGCTATGACGGTTAGGGGGAGTGAGAGCTTGTTCCCCAACACTGGGACTGAGACACGGCCCAGACACCTACGGGTGGCAGCAGCCGAAAATATTGGACAATGGGCGAAAGCCTGATCCAGCGACGTTGCGTGAGGGATGAAGACGTTCGCGCCGTAAACCTCTTTTATAGGGAAAGAAGTAATTGACGGTACTCTATGAATAAGCGGGGGCTAATTCTGTGCCAGCAGCAGCGGTAATACAGAACCCGCAAGCGTTATCCGGATTTATTGGGCGTAAAGTGTTCGTAGGCGGTTTGGAAAGTCTGGTTTTAAATTCCTCGGGCTCAACTCGGGGGCTGAACTGGATACTACCGAACTTGAAGATGCTAGGGGCTATCGGAACGCACGGTGTAGGGGTGAAATCCGTTGATATCGTGCGGAACATCAAAAGCGAAGGCAGATAGCTGGGGCAATCTTGACGCTGAGGAACGAAAGCGTGGGGAGCAAAAAGGATTAGATACCCTTGTAGTCCACGCCCTAAACGTTGGATACTGGTCGCTTGAAGTGTCGACCCTTCAAGTGGCGAAGCTAACGCGTTAAGTATCCCGCCTGGGAAGTACGGTGGCAACACTAAAACTCAAAGAAATAGACGGGGACTCACACAAGCGGTGGATCATGTGGCTTAATTCGACAACAAGCGAGAAACCTTACCCAGTTTAGACATTCTAGTGATCGCCGGATGAAAGTCCGGTTTCCCACAAGGACACTAGTTCAGGTGCTGCATGGTTGTCGTCAGCAGGTGTCGTAAGATGCATGCTTAGATGCCGTAACCTGCGCAACCCTTATCGCATGTTTTACATGTCATGCGAAACTGCCGGGGACAACTCGGAGGAAGGCGAGGATGACGCCAAATCAGCACGGCCTTTGACAACTGGGGCCGCACACGTGATACAATGGCTTTTACAGAGGGCAGCGAACCCGCAAGGGGGAGCAAATCCCACCAAAAAAAGCCTCAGTTCGGATTGGAGTCTGCAACTCGACTCCATGAAGCCGGAATCGCTAGTAAACGTGAATCAGCACGTCACGTTGAATATGTTCCTGAGCCTTGTACTCACCGCCCGTCACGCCAAGCGAGTTGGGGACAGCCGAAGCGCCACGCAAGTGGAACTAAGCTGGATTCAATGAGAGGGGCGAAGTCGTAACAAGGCACGGGTAGGGGAACCTGCTCGTGGATCAATTAATTTACATTTTTGAGTGTCGGCTTTTGTCGAGGGACGAGAATTCTTCCCTTAACAATAAGACGCTTACCGGATCGTCTCTAATAATTCGGTTTCGAAGTCCAAGACGGCTTCAAGAAATTCTTCGTAAAAAAAGGAAACGCCCGAAAGGGTGTTTTTGGATTTAAATGGCAAAATTGACTGATAAAATAAATTTGATAAGATGAACGCATTGACCGCAATATGAAAAAAATAGATTTAAAAGCCACGGTTTGGAAAGAAGGGCGTTACTTTGTGTCGCAATGCATAAACGTTGACGTGGCCAGTTTTGGTTCGACCAAAACGAAAGCAATGGATAACCTGCGGGAAGCGCTAGATTTATATTTCGAGGATTCGGACATGGCCAAAGTATCAAAAGTTGGAGAAACCGACATAGTATCGTTCTCGCTGGGAAATGCC
>JALOQL010000039.1 GCA_025453415.1 Minisyncoccota bacterium | reverse complement strand
AAGTCCACCGCCTCGTCGGTGGTCATGCCCGAAGTGGTCGTAGCGTTGATCTTAATGATGGCGTCGCCCGCCTTGATCCCCGCTTTTTTAGCGGGCGAGTTTTCCAGGGGCGAAACGACCTGCAGTTGGCCTTTCTTGACCGCGATCTCCATTCCCACGCCTTCGAATGCGCCCGCGGTGTCTTCCACGAATTTCTTGGTATCCACTGGATCAAAGAACGAGGTGTAGGGGTCGCCCAGCGAACTAACCATGCCCGCGATAGCGCCGTAAACCATCTTTTGGTGGTCGATCTTGGATTTGTCGGCGTATTTGTCCTCCAGCGTGTGCCACGTTTCCCAGAAGAGTGCCATATCCGCGTCTCCGGGCGGCAGCGGAGAGCAAGTTTGCCGGCCGGCATAAATGCCGCCGGCGAAGGTGCCCAAAAGCGCCACGAACAGAAGAAATCCCAGCGCGATTTTTATGCCGCTACCTTTCAATTTATCCGATATTGCCATGCCAGTTTTGATTTAGTGAAAATAATAGAGCTCCGTGCTTGCGGTTTGCAACAATTTTAATCTACACCAACGGGCCGGATAAGTCCAACGAACTAGCCGATAACCCAAATCCATTATCCATTATCTGAAAACCGGGATAATACATATGTATTGTTTTTCATAGTTTCTTTTTTGTGCTAATATTTTGCCATTGCATAACTAAAAAATATCATGAAACCAACCATCGAATACGCAGATTTCGAAAAGCTTGAACTGCGCGTGGGCAAGGTTTTGGAGGCGTCCGAGCCGGTCTGGAGCAATAAATTGATCGAAATGAAGGTCGATTTTGGGCCCGAGATCGGTCCGCGGACGATTTTTGCGGGTATCCGTAAGTTCGTGCAATTTTCCGACCTTATCGGCAAAAAATACGTATTCATCGTGAACTTGGCCGAGCGCAAATTGGGCGAAGGTACCAGCCAGGGCATGATGCTGGTCGCCGGCGACAACAACAACCATTTCCCCTTGCGCGTAGACGACGCCATTGCCGAAGGCGCGGCCATCAGATAAAAAATAGTGCCAGGCGACGCAATGTGCCTGGCTGCTCAAATCTTGACTACATTTTTGAAGAAATCACTATCAAGGCGAAAAAAAGGGCCAAGATGAGCGCTAAACCACGGAGTTCGATTTTTCCCGTAAGATTGAAAAATCCGTCAAACGCTTTATCGAACCAGCTGTTTTCGGCCAAAATTTCACGCCTCCGGCGGGCCCTCGCAGCAGCGCTGGTTTTTCTCAAATATTCCTTTCTTGTACATACCTTAAATCACCCCTGGAACTTCGCGGCAACCTGTTTTGATCAGTTGTGAAGTTCCTAATCTCACCTTAATTAACAAATAAAGGTTTTGTCAAATTTCCAACAAAAAAGGGCCTCCATGGCCCTTGTTTGTTAAAAAGCGGAAATTTCTTCGGTTTGTTCGCCAAACTCCTTTTCGATTTCCTTGAACTCGTTTTCCAGTTTGTTGAGCTTTTCCTTGCTCGATTTGAGCAGTTGAGCCGCGATTTTTACTTTTTCCAGGCCGAGTTCCACATCGATCTCTTTTTGAGCCGCAAACCAGGCATGGATCTCGGCCAGTTCTTTCAGGTTTTCGCTAAGGCTGTTTTCCTTTGTTGTTTTTGCCATGGGTGTTTGTAATTTGTGAATTGATTATACCATCGGCCAATAAGACGTCCATGAGATCGCCGGATTTGGCCTGGCAGATGCTTTTTAAAATTTTGCCGTTGACGCGCGAAATCGAATAACCAAGCTTCAGCTGGCGTTCCGGGTTGTGCGACTCGATGATCTTTTGCAGAAAATCAAGCTGCTTGGCTGTGTCTCCGAGGCTATTTTCGAGCGCGACAAACATCGCGCCGACCTGTTCCGTGGCGGCACGGCTGATGTTTTCCAAAAGATGCCGGAATTCCGGTAAAATCGAAGCTGCCTGGCGCAGGCGGAAATAATGTTGCTCCAGCGCGTTCCGGTAACCACCCAGGATGCCCATCTCGTAGCGTCTGATCGCCAACGGAATTTCCTGCCAGGACTGTGTCAGGAGGTTTGCGGCGGCCGTGGGCGTGGAAACCATCGCGTCGGCCGCCATTGCCGCCAGCGGCACGTCCTTGTCGTGGCCGATCGCCGCAATAACCGGCTTGGGAAAGCCGGCGATGGCGCGCACCACGGTCTCGTTGTTGAATGCCAGCATGGCTTCAAGGGAACCGCCGCCGCGCATGACTACCAAAACGTCGATTTCGCGCCGCGCGAAAGTTTTTATCGCTGCCATCAGGTCGGGCACGGCTAGCTGGCCCTCGACGCGCGAATCGATGAACTCGATTTGGAAACCGAATTTGCCGATGTTGTTCAGAAAATCATGAATTACCGCGCCCTGCTTGGCGGTAACGATGCCGATGCGGCGGGAAAATTTCGGTATCGGCCGTTTCTTTTCCGGGGCAAAGACGCCTTCGCTTTCAAGCTTTTTCAAGAGCGCGTCGTAGGCGGCTTTCAGAGCGCCTTCTCCGGCAAGCTCGATTGAATCGCAGATGAATGACAGCCGACCGCTTGGCGCGTAGACCTCGGCGTGGCCGCCGGCGATGAGCTTCATTCCCATTTTCATCTGGACGCCGAACAGGTCGTAGCGAGATTTCCAAAGCGCGCAGGGCATCACCGCTCCGGTTTTCTCGTCCTTCAACGAAAAATACATGTGGCCGGTCGGCCCGGGCTTGAGCTCGCTGACCTCGCCGATTATCTTGACCGCAAACGGCTTCAGCCGCGAATTAAGCTGCTTTACGAACTCTTCCACGGTCATGACCGTCGCGTCGAACAGATTTTTTTGTTTTATATCCTCGAATTCCATGTGCGTATTATAACACTGATGGCGTAGTCGGATAATCTTGACAAAATATATAATATATGTTATAAATAAGACATGATGAAAGTGGTGCTGGTAGCACTTTTCGTAATGGCCGTATTATTCAGCGGCTGCATCGATAAGGGAAAGACAAACAAGATAGTGACAGAAATCGATAATGTTGATGTATTCGTTGAGGCGTTCGTCCAAGAAATCAATCAGACGGACGTCGACAGGTTTGGTGAATATGGCCGAATTCGCCTCGATGACGAGGGCAAATTTTGGGCTAATCCAGGAGAAAAGATTGTTTCCGTCATAATCGGGCTGAGGCTGAATCGGACCGAGGAAGAATATTCTAAGTCCATAGACAAGCATTACAACATCGAGTTTGAGGGTGAATCAAGCGAGGAGAATCTGTGGGCACTTTACGACAACGGCGAGAAGGCCAAGTCCGCAGGATTTTCCCGAGTCGCCGAAAAAAGAGTTGTGCCATTAACCGTTGAGGTCGATGGCACCGAGAAAGTTTTCCAGGTCAACCTGGAGAACGGCAATATAAAAGAGGTCTAACCATACCCTCTTTTTCCATTTTATAAACCGTTAAAATGGCGTTTGTATAAAAAAAGTTGCCAGGACCGTTTGGTTTTAAACCTGGACTTACTCAGTTGTTTGTTGACTTTTCGGTCGGCTAAGGCGTATATATTGTTGCTGACCGGCGATTATGGCAATCAAAGCGCTGACAAAAATGACTATGGGCATATTGTTCAAGGAAATCAGAACCGGAAGCCCCGCGTTCAATTTTTCCTGTACTGCGTTGGCCAGGAAGTCCCATGCAATTACGTAAACTGCGAGGAGACATCCGACCAATACCAGCGCAGCTATGCCAGTGTCGTTATTTCCGGAGTTGAATTTTTGTTTTGCGTCTATGGTGAGATATATCATTGAACCGATCGATATAATAAGCGCAAACCCGACCACCGTGTTGCTTATCGCCGCTATGAATTGACTGCTGCTATTTGTAACGAGCAACCCGCCCAAAACGATAAACAGAACAAAGGTCCCAATGCCAGTGCCAGCCACAAAAAAGGCCAATTTAATATTCTGCGGTAACTTTCTTACGGTCATTACTTCCCCTTCCGTTCGTTTTTTGATTAATATATATTTAAAATAAAATATAAAATTTGTCAATATCTGCTTTGTAATAAAAAAGCCGCCCATCGGCGTTCATTTTAAATATGTATGTTTCTATTTCGGGACCAGGCCGCCGGCGCAGCGCCAGTTGAATTTGCTCTTCCGGGTGACAACGTTGATGACGCAGGCCGGACTGCAGCCTTCGCGACATATGACCCTCAAGGCTTGATCTCGAGCACGTAATCGGTAATTGCCGGAAATCTATCCAGGCAGTTTGACGCCAATTTTAGGCGAAGCCTTGTCAATCCATTCCCTGTGTTCGTTAATTTGGCTTCTCGGTCCCGATTGATCGGCGCGATAATCGTCGATCTTGTCGCCAAGCGTCGTAATGCGCGACGACAGTTCGTTCCTTAGCTGGGTGACATCGGATTTATCAGCTTTGGTTCCAAGCCCAGTTTTTATTTCGTCGAAATTTTTTTCGATCCTATCAAATTTTTGCGCCAAAAAATCAATCAATTCCCCATACTCCGAATTTTGAGATCTATTTTTTTCGGCCATATTCGGTGCTTATGGTATAAATTTATCTTTGTCTGGCGTGATTGAAACAAAAGAGTTACTTCGGAACCAGGGCGCCGGTGCAGCGCCAATTGACCTCGGCTTTTTTGGTTACAACATCGATGACGCAGGCCGGATTGCAGCCTTCGCGGTAGGCCTGGATGTCCACCCACCAGGTGCCGGTGCCGTCGTTGCAGATAAACTCTCCTTTGGCGCTGCCTTCGATGCTGCAGGGGCCGCTGTCAAAAAGCCTCTGCGCTTCATATATGCTGAGGAATTCGCCGGTGGGCGCGGTGCATGTCATGATTTCGATGTATGCGAGGTCCAGCGAGACGATGCACTTGCGGTTGGGCTTTTCGCCCACCACCTCTTTGCCCGCGGCCACGCATTGCTCGAAACTGGCGATTTCCGGGGTTGAGGTTGCGTTTTCTTCCGTTGTGGTCGCGGCATTATCGGGAATAAGCTTCTTCCAGGTATCGCCGGCTTCACTTTCATTTTTCATGGCCTGCTGCTGGGTGTAAAGCACGGCACCGACGCCGGCAATCGCAATGAGGATGAAAACAGCCAAAAGAAATTTACTATTCATGTTGTTAAACGTTAATTTCGATAAGATTTTTAGGGGTTTTGCTCAATATAACACACTTGCCGTTTTGCATCACGCAGAGGTCTTCAATACGGATGCCTCCCCAACCGGAAAGATATATCCCCGGTTCAATGGTAAATACCATGCCGTTTTCCAATTTGTCGGTGCCGCCGGCATTCAGGTTGGGCAGCTCGTGGATATCGATGCCGACCCCGTGGCCCAGTCCGTGCGTAAAATATTGGTCCAGATCGTGGTCCTTGAGGTTGGCCACGCAATTGTCATAGATTGTTTTGGTATCGGCGCCGATGACGCAGTTTTTTAACGCTTTTTCCTGCACTTCCAGCACGGCTTGGTAAAGCTGTTTGTATTTGGCGGTCGCTTTGCCCACAAAAACCATCCGGGTCATGTCGGCATCGTAGTTCTTATAACGCGCCCCGATATCGAACACGATCATCTCCCCCGCCCTGATTTTCCTGTTCGATCCTTCGTAGTGCGGGTCGGCGCCTCCCTTACCGGCGGCGATTATCGACGGAAACGAGCACCCTTGGGCGCCTAGGTCCTGCATGATCTCCTCCGATTTTCGCTTTAGCCAGAATTCGGTAACTCCGGGCTTGGTGATTTTTACCAGTTCGGCAAAGGTTTTGTCGGTGATCGCGACCGCTTTTTTAATAAGGGCGATCTCCGCGTCATTTTTAACTTTTCGCAATTGCTCGATCGCGTTCGAAATCGGAACGAGTTTTCTTTTTCGAAAAGATTTTTTTAAAACTTCATAATATGAAAATGAAATATCGTCCCGCTCGAATCCGATATCAGTTCCTTCTTTTGTGTTTTTTGCCGCGTTTTCCGATATCGATTCGCCGCGGGGAACGTAAGCCACCTTTTCTGGCGGTACTTTGCCATCGATGCGGCTTTGATAAAAAATCGAAGAGATTACACGCCAGTTGTTTTTTGTGACTATAAGTATAAAGCCTTTTTCGGTGTCGAAATTGGCGATGCCCGTCAAATAGAAGATATTGGCCGCGTCGGTAACAATGAAACCGCCTAATTTTTCCTTGCCGATGTAATATTGGAACTTAGCGATAGTCTCGCTCATAAATTTACTTTTGGCTTGAAATAAGCTAGTTTTAAATATTGAATATTATCACACTATCACAACAATGGATGATAAAAAAGAAAACGGCGAGCTCAACCTGACATTCGAGCGCAAATACGCTTTCGATATCTGGGACGAGGCCGTCACAAAAGGAGCTTTTGATTTTTGCGAGGGGTACAAGGAATTTTTGAATCGCGCAAGAAGCGAGCGCCAGGCGGTAAAATTCATTGTCGAGGCGGCCAAAAACGTGGGGTTTAAGGAGCTGGAGCATGTTGGCAACGTTAAAGATAAGGGATTCTCTTTCCCGGTTTATTCGGTTAACCGCGGCAAGGCGGTTGTTTTGGCCCGGCCGGGCAGGCAGCCGGTTTCGGACGGCATGCGGATAATGATGGCGCATTTGGATACCCCACATCTGGATTTGAAAGTAAGGCCGCTTTATGAGAACGAGCATGTCGCATTTTTGAAAACGCAATATTACGGCGGCATAAAGAAATACCAGTGGACCAATTTGCCTTTGGCGATGAGCGGCATTGTGGCCAGGCAGGACGGCACGACGATCGAGGTCGAAGTCGGTGCCGACCCGAAAGATCCGGTTTTGATGATTACCGATATCGCTCCCCATCTGGATAAGATCCAGTCCAAGGAAAAGATTGACGACGCGATTCCCGCCGAAACGTTGAACATTGTTCTGGGCAGCATCGGCGCCAAGGCGAAGGATGGCGATAAGGAAAAAGAGAAGGACGCGGTTAAAAAACAGGTTTTGCAGCTTCTGAACGGAAAATACGGGATTGCCGAAGAGGATTTCGTTTCCGCCGACATCGAACTGTTGCCGGCCGGAGGCGCGCGTGACCTGGGCCTGGATCGCAGTATGGTGGCTGCGCCCGGGCAGGATGACCGGTCCTGCGCCTACGATATCTTAAGGGCCTTTTTGGACGCCGGCCAGCCCGAATACTGTACGATCGCCGTTTTCATGGATAAGGAAGAGATCGGCAGTCAGGGGGCGACGAGCTCGCAGTCTAATTTCTTCATCGATTTTGCCAGCGAATTGCTTTATTTGGAGACGGGGGCCCACGACGAAAACGTGTTACGGGACGCTTTTTCCAAAACCAAGGCGGTTTCCGCCGATACCACTTTCGCTTTCGACCCGGATTATCCGGAAGTATTCGACAGCCTGAATACCGCGCGCCTAGGCGCCGGGGTGGCCATCGAAAAATATACCGGCGGCGGCGGCAAGTATTCGTCCAGTGAAGCGACGGCCGAATTTGTGGCTTATATCAGGAACGTTTTGAATGCCAACGGGATAGTTTGGCAGACGGGCGGCGGCGGGAAGATCGATATCGGCGGCGGCGCCACCATTTCGATGTATTTTTCGCGCCTCAACATGGATATTGTCGATTTGAGCATCCCGGTGCTTTCGGTGCACGCTCCGTTTGAAATATCTTCCAAAGCGGACATATATTCCGCCTACCTTGCCTACAAAGCATTCTTCGAGTCAAAATAGAATATACTAATAGACTTAAAAAATGGAAAACAAAAAGATTGCCGGTTGGCTGATCGTTGTCGCGGGTTTGTTCCTTATTGGCGTCACGATCAGCTCGACGTATGCATATTTTACCGGTACGTCCGAGTTTCCTTCCGTCTTTAAGACCGGTACCGTTCTGGAATCAAGCAACGGCACACCCTCTTCGACCCAGGATCCGCAGGCACAGGTACAGCAGGCGGTTAACCAGGCGGTGGGAAATATTCTGCCGGCCGGATCCGTGGATAAAACCCTTAACATGGTTTCCTGGTCGGTTTTTGCCACTTTCCTGGTCTATGCCGGGGCCAAGATCGCCGAGATCGGTATAAAATTGTTGGCCTGATCTTGCTTTCAAAAAACCACCCTCAAACGAGGGTGGTTTTGTATAAGTTTGCGGCTTTTTCGAACAGGTTTGGCAGGGGCGTGTCGTCAAAATTTCCCGCCAGGTAACCTTCGATCAGGTGCGGGTAGGTATTGATGCGTCGGTACAAAGAGAAATTGCCGCTATCGCCCGCGAAGATCAGCGGCCTGCCTTTGTCTCGCAAGAATTGCCGCAGCGCCTTGTCTACCTGGGTAAAATATTTCGTGGCAATTGTTTTTTCCAGATCCTTTTTCCCGCCGTGGCCGTGCATTATCTCGCGCTTGCCGTGCGGTACCCGGCCATGGCTTTGCAGCTGCTTTTCAAAAGATTTGTCGGGAATGAAGTCGGCGATACTTACCGGCAATCCGGGTACTGATAAACGTTGCAGCCGGTCGCCGGCGGCATGGTACAGCGCCAGGCTTTTTTTGCTGGCGGCCAAAACGGCTTCG
>JALOQL010000117.1 GCA_025453415.1 Minisyncoccota bacterium | reverse complement strand
CGAGCATTGCGCCCTGCTTTTTGGCGGTGGACGCGCCGGCGGCTTTCAAAAAAGCCAAAGGTAAAAAAATCCTGGTGAGCAACACGGTGTCCCGCAAGGGTGAGACTCACGGATTGACCATTGCCAAATTCGCGGCCGAGGTTGAAAAATACATGGGATCGGCGCTGGATCACGTTTTATACCACGACGAACCGATAGATTCGGATTTGATCGCCGGCTATGCGCAAAAGAACGAAATGGTTTGCGAACCGTTGCCGGTGGAGGCTGATTTGGATAAAAATAAATTTGTTGGCGCGGATATTTTGAAGAAAGGCGAATTTGCCTATGACAGCAAGAAAGTTCTGAAAGAAATTTTTAAGCTGGCTAAAAACCGTTAATATGACCGATTGGGAAACTGCGGGAATAAATTGTATCCGGGCGGCGCAGGAAGCTTTGAGGGGGGTTAAAGCCACCGCGGCGTTTGATAATAGCGTTAATCCGCACACGGACGCGGACTTGGTGTCGCACAAGGCGATGGTCGCGTCATTAGAAAGCTCAGGATTGGCGTGCGACCTGGTATCGGAGGAATTTGACCAGACCATCAAAATTAACGGCGGCGGGAACACCAAGGTTTATATTGATCCGATCGACGGTACGGTGCATTTTGTGCGGAACGAACTTTATTTTTGCGCGGTGGGGATGATCGTGGTTGAAAACGGCTTGCCATCATATGCGTTCGTGGGCGATCTGGTTACCGGGGATATTTATCATTGCAACGGCTCTGCGGCTTTCAGGAACGGCGGCCCGGTTAAAATTCCCGGTAAGCCGATTGGCAAACCGATCCTGGCCGGCTGGGCGCCTTATGAGCCGGGAATGGATAGATTTGCCGTTTTTTCCAAGGCATTACCGCAAAAAGAGTATTTGATGTTCAACTTCGGCCAAATGCTGCAATCGGCAAAAATTACCGAGGGCCGTTATGATGCTTGTTTCGAAATTATGCCGGCCAAAACGCAGGAATTCGCGGGTGCGGTAATCGCCTGGCGCGCCGGGGCCATTTTTACGACCATGGATGGCAAACCGATTGTTTGGGACGGTTCCCGGCAGACGATGCTGGTTTCGCGTGATGCCGAACTCCACAATAAACTCATCAAATCATTTAATTCATAAAAGATATGGAAAATAAACCATTGCAAGCAGTGATACTGGCCGCGGGGGAGTCGTCGCGGTTCTGGCCGTTGAATGCCCGGCATAAAAGTTTGATGAAGATAATGGGCAAACCGCTGGTCTGGTACACTATTGAGGGACTGCGGCACGCGGGAGTGGAGGATATCGTGGTGGTCCAGGGACCGACGCGCGATATGGAGGAGGAGCTGAAAAATTATCCGGAGCTTGGCAGCCTCAGTTACGCGGTCCAGCCCGAAGCCAACGGCATGAGCGGCGCCATGATGGCGGCCAAGGACCTGATCAAGGGGCAGTTTTTCGTGGTGCACGCGCACAGCGTGGAATGCCAGGATGTTTGCACCAAGATGTTGGAAAAAAGCCGGCAAACCGGCGCCAAGATGGTGCTGGTGGGCCAGGAAACCGCGGAGCCGTGGCTCTATGGCGTGGCCCGGCTGGAAGGCGACCGAGTTTTTGAGGTGGTGGAAAAGCCCGAACAGGGAAAAGAGCCGTCCAATATCAAAGTCAGCGGCATCTATTTGCTGGACAATCGTTATATCGAGTATCTGGAAAAAGTTACCGGCAAGGTCCATTTCAATATCGAGTTCGAGGCTGCGCTGACGGCTTATGCCAAAGAAAACGATTCCCGCTTCTTGGTTATGGATAAGGATTACAAAGGAGTTTCCCTGAAGTATCCCTGGCACTTGTTCAAGGTGCAAAAATATCTTTTCAACAATTACTTGACCAAGCAAAGGATTTCCCAAACGGCGCAGATCGCCAAGAACGCGGTCATCGAAGGCAGCGTGCTGATCGGCGAGAACGCCAGGGTCTGCGAAGGCGCGGTGGTCAAGGGACCTTGCTATATCGGCGACGACGTTTTGATCGGCACCAATTCGGTGGTGCGCGATTATTGCGACATCGAGGCCAAGTCGATCGTGGGCGCGCTTTCGGAAGTGACGCGCACGGTTTTGCAGCCGGACACCCATATCCATTCCGGATATTTCGGCGATTCGATCCTGGCCAGCGGCGTGCGCGTGGGTGCGGGCGCGATCACGGCTAACCTGCGCATCGACCGGGAGCCGGTGACGGCGCGGGTCAAAAAAGAGAAGAACGGCGTCAAAGTTTTGTCCAAAGTGGATACCGGTTTGAAAACTTTGGGCGTAATTATAGGCGAAAATTCCAAGCTGGGGGTGCGGGTCACGACCATGCCGGCGCGCTTCATCGGCAAGAATTGCACCATCGGCCCGGCGACCATAGTGATGCGCAACGTGGACGACGGATCAACGATTAAAGCTTTTTAGACCAATTAATTCTTTTATTCAATTGGTAATAATGAGTATCGGTGGCGAACATGGCATCGCTCATCATACTATAAGCGAGCAGTATTGTTGCCACTGTTAATGCAAAGTATGGCATTAACATTATCCCGTCCGCGCGCCTGAACACCAATACGTTCGCACAGCCGCACAGAAAGATTACCATTATATACGCACCGCTTGGATACGTTTGGAAAACCCAATTGAGGCTTTTCTTTATTTCTTGTCTTGTTAACATTGTACCACCTTTCATTATTTAACAATGTTTATTTATTCCGTCAAGGTTTAATCCGGGGAAGATGAACCTATTGACGTTTTGATTGAATACGGTTACGAGATTGCTGAAGCTGTCATAATGTTCGATGCAAGTACCGTGGCTTCGATAAATAAATGGATTACCGGCCGGGGAAATCCCAGTATAGGGATTGAAGCAATAAAGGTCGCATAAGTGCGTCCAGGCTTAGGAGACGCCTGTTATCTTAAGCCTTTTTTTACTTATAATTTCGTTTTTTGACAGTGCGACAATTTTTTTGTATATAGAAAATGTCGCGCGGCGTTTTTCTGCGCCAAACGACAAACCCCGATTCATCGGGGTATGGTTTTTTATTTTTTCGAAGGAGGATGAATGAATGGTTGGATTGTTAATCGATTTGAAAGAGCATCCGAACGCGCTGCCGGTCTTTACAAATTTGTCCGAAATGAAATGGGCGACAAGAGTTATTGTTGTCGAATCTTTGGGTGATAAATTATCGATCTTTATACTAAAGTAGTGACTTATCTGCTGGGGCCGGGTGATATTTCATCTGTGCCTTCGTTTTTTTAATACGGCAGTAGGACAGAAAATCGCGGGGAGGAACCCCGTTTTTTTGTTTTAATCAATTGTTGAGGTTTTTTTAACGAGCGTTTAACCGTCGGTGTCCCATAATAAAAAAATCAACGCGTGTGGTGTGTCCGTATGGCGCCGCGCGCAAGATCATTGGCAAGCCTTGATGTCAAGGATGAAGTTCGGGTACCGAAACGAAGGTTGGGGGGCGGAACCCGTACTTCATCATAAGTCGCGTAAAATTACGCGACAAAGTGAGAGCAGCTCCGGGCCGGAAAACGGTCCGGGCGGGGTCGACCGGGCCCATTGCCGATGCCGCAAAAATAATCGAAAACCGCGGCACGGCGACGGGTGAATATAAAAAAAACAAATTAAAAATATGAAAAAGAAAACATTAGTTGCGTGTTACACGATAGTTTCTTTGTTTACTTGGGTGGTCAGTCCGGCCGCCGCGGTTTTTGCCAGTAACGGCGATGACAACGAAAACGGCGACAACGGTACGACAACCGTCGTAGCTTCGGTAAATACGACCTTGACCGCGAACGTTGGCAACGGAGAAAACGCGGAGCCGATCATCAAGGCAAAATGGGAAATGGACGGTCCCTACGCTTCGATGACAGGAACCGACGAAGATGATGACTCGGGGGCGCAATTCGATCCTTCCGGCCAATACCAGGTCGATAAAGAGATCAGTCTTTGCGCGATCGCGACCGACCCCGACGGTTTGTCCGATATCGACTCGGTTTACGGCGACCTGTACTATCCGAACATCAAGATCCACCAGGATCCGCAGGAGCCCGGCCGGGAAGGTTGTGGCAGAATGGTCGGTACGGAATGTCGCATGAGGAAGTTGACCAAGGCCAACGGCCTTAGTCTTTTCTGCGACAATATCCGGAACAACAACACCAATTTGCCGGCTTTCGGCGTCGGTTACGATTATAACGAGATCTGCAAGGCCGACGGCGAGTTACAGAAAGAAACCGCGGCAGTTTACTGCTGCGACAAGACCCTCTCATACGAGGATCCGGCCGGTGAATACAAGGTCATCGACTTCGCGCAGGACAAGTTCGGGTTGAGTAGCGAGCCGTTGGAAAACACCTTCGACTACGAACCGGTGACATCATTC
>JALOQL010000038.1 GCA_025453415.1 Minisyncoccota bacterium | reverse complement strand
CGCCGGTCATCAAAAAGGAGTATGGGCAGAAATGCAGCGATCCTAATTTTTCCATAAAAGACCTCAATTGCGTCAAAGTCGACGATAAGACACGGTTGAATCTTACGTTTGACAAGGGCAAGGTTGGCGCGGGTAAGACCATTGATGTTTCAATCGATTCCATCGTCAACGCCGCGGGCACCAAGATTAATTCCCAGCCGCAGAAGATCGGGCTGAAGGTTTACCCGGTCTTGCGTTTCAATTTGGGTAAGGTCGAACTCGATACGGTTACGCTGTGTTCCAATGTGCCGCTGGATGCGCCGCAATCCAAGGATATTCGGTCGCATATAAGCGCCAATCTTGATTTTGAGACTTTCTCATGGTGGCAGTCGCGCAAGAAAACCTATGAACGCGACAGTTCGCCTTGCGTTTTGGGTGAATTCGTCACGTCGGTCAGCGTGGGATTAATGCCGGAAAGCGATTACCGTTTGGAATTTTCGGTTAACGATGTGTTTGGCCAGGCCGGCAAGGATGTTTTTCAATTTAGGACCGGGCCGATGGATGCGGAGTCGGTCGAGATTTTTCCGATGCAGGGGTCCTATAGCGTGACCACTCCCGACAAGCTTAAGCTTGCCTATGGCGCCAAAAACATCACCGAGGCGACCGTGCGCATCTGTAAGTTGGATGCTTTGTCGTTCTGGCGCGAAAAGGAACGCCTGCAAAACTGGTCTCAAAGCCGCAAGGATCCTTTGCCGCACGGATGCCTGGAATCCAAGGAAACGAAAGTGAACCTGCCGGCGCGTTTTTGGCTAAACAGTTATTTCAATGTTACGGCGACTGACGGTTTTGCGCAGTCTCTGGGACATTATATCGTGTCGGTGACCAATCCGCTTTACCGTGATTACCAGAAAAACCAGGCCTATGTCACGACATTCTTGACCGTGACCAATATGGCGGCGGCGCAAAAGACGATCAATCCGTCAACCTATATTTCCAGCGACGAAACGCCGCTGAGCGCGGACCAGTTGGCCAGCCTCACGAATCTTTACTGGATCAGTGATATCAAAACGCTCAACGCGGTCGGCGGTGCCGCGGTTAAGGTTTATGACGACAAGGGCCAGAACGTTTTGGTATCGGGAACGACCGATGATTCGGGCATTGCCAAACTGGTCGCGGTAGCCGGCGCCGGTCCGACCATTGTGGACAATGGCGCGGATTCGGCGATCGTTGATCGCGGCGATTCGTCCGTGGGCTGGGCGTGGTCGGCCAAAAACGTCAAAAAAGCCTACATTTACACGGACCGGCCGATCTACCGGCCCGGCGACAAGGTGAGCATCAAAGGTATTCTGCGTCTCGGCTATGACGGCAATTACCAGTCATGGGGCTCGGGCGAGGTGACCTTGGAGGTAAAAAATCCGCGCTGGGAAGCGTCCTGGTCGCAAACGATCAAGCTTGACGATTTCGGCACCGTGGATGCCGAAATGCCGATCGATGCCGCGGCGCCGCTGGGTACTTGGCGGGTTTGCGTCAAGGACACCTATCTTTGCGGCACCTTCGACGTGAAAGAATATGTTCCCGCGGCGTTCAAGGTGGACGCGCGGTCGAGCAAGGATGAATACGTTTCCAAGGATAATGTCAAGATCGATGTCGACGCGCAGTATTACTTCGGGGTGCCGGTGGCCAACGCCAGCGTGGAATACACGGTCTCGAGCCAGAATTACTACTTCAACAAATACCGCGGCGGAAATTACGATTTCGGTTTTTATGAGGATTGCGGGAGCGGTTATTGCTATGGCGACCGGTTCATTGGTCGGGGCACGCTCGATTTGGATGCCAACGGCAAAGGCACTATCGAACAGGTAGTCGATCTGCAGAAGCTGGCGGGCGACAGCGGGTTTGCCAACAGCCGCATCATCGTTTTCGACATTACCGCGCGCAACTCGATGGGGCAGAGCGTGTCGACGCAAAAATCGGTCATTGTGCACGCCGGCAGTTTCTACATCGGCGCCAAGACCGAACCGTATTTCGCCGCCAAGAACCAGGAAATAAAGTTGCTGGCCAAATCGGTGGGCGCTGACGGCAAAGTTACCAATGATGCCGGACAAATTACCGCGACGGTGTATCGCGTGGAATGGGTCTTTGCTAAGCGCCTTGAGGCTGGCGGCAATTACAATTACGATTGGACCAAGAACCGCACCGCGGTCAAAACCATCAAGATGGACGGATCGGGGGATTACTCGGAGAAGACTAGTCTCGACAAGGAGGGTGAATACGAAATCGATTTCACGGCCGCCAAGAACAACAATACCGTGATGACCCGCGGCAATATCTATATTTACGGCGAGGGAATCGCTAGCGTGCGGCCGTACAACGACACCACTTTGGATATCAAGGCGCCCAAGACCGACCTGGAGGCCGGGCAAACCGGCCAGCTAATCATCGAATCGCCCTTTGCGCGCGCCCGGGCGCTCATCGCCATCGAGCGCGGCAAGATCTTCGATTACAAGGTTGTGGATATCAACGGCAGCCTCTACAATTACGAATTCCCGGCCAAAGAGGAGTGGGGGCCCAATGTTTTCGTGTCGGTGCTGCTGCAGTCGTCCGACCCGGCAGTGAAATACGGATCCAAGGAATTCAATATCGACAGCAAGCGGGGATCCCTGGACGTGCAGGTTAAACCCGACAAGCAGTCCTACCAGCCCGGAGAAAAAGTAAAGCTGAATATTACCGCTCGCGACGGCAACGGGCGGCCGGTTGAGGCGCAATTTTCGCTGGCGGTCGTCGACGTGAGCGTGCTGGCGCTGGCGGGCAATCCCAAGAGAGACCCGGTCGTATTCTTCTACGACGGCTTCCCGCTGGCGGTCAGCACCTCGTCGAATATCAAAAACATTTTGCAGGTTTTTGACGCGCCCTCCAAGGGCGGCGGCGGCGCCGACAACGCGGCAGAGCAGAGTTCGGACAATGTGCGCGGCGATTTCCGCGACACGGCGCTTTGGCGCGGCAGCGTGAAGACCGATTCGGCGGGTGTGGCGCGCATCGAGTTCGACCTGCCCGACAATCTGACCACGTGGGAGGCCGAGGCGATCGGCGTCACCCGCGATACCAAGCTGGGCGCCGGCTACGCGGAATTCATGGCTAAAAAGGACGTAATGGTGGTGCCGCTTAAACCCCGGTTCATCATTCCCGGAGATAGCTTCTTTGTTGGCAGCCAGGTGTTTAACCAGTCTTCGGATCAAAAGAAAATTTCGGTGCAGTTCTCCAGTAACACGCTCAAATTCGTGGGCAATGACAAGAAGCTAACCGTCGACCTGAAGGCGGGCGAATCAAAGACAGTTTACTTCGGCGTTGAGGCGCCCCTGGACCAGACCAAAGGGATACATACTTTCGAGATCAATGCCGATGGCGGTTCCGAATCTTTCTCGGATGCGGTGCGTTTGACCATCCCGGTCCAACCTAATCTGACCTATGAAGCAACGGCGACCGCCGGTCACTCGACCGGCAACGCGGCCGAAGCCATTTATCTTCCGGGAAATGTTGCCAATGACCGGGGCGGCCTAACGGTCAACAGTTCGGCGACGCTGGCGGTATTCCTTTCCAACGGGTTGAATTACCTGGTGGGTTATCCTTACGGCTGTACCGAACAAATATCCAGCCGCTTGCGGGCGATGGCAACCGTTATTGCCGGCCTGAACGTTCCCAACCTTGAAGATAAATTCCAACTGAAAAAAGTTTGGACCAACGGCCGGGAATACACGGCCACCGAACTGGTCAATGTCGGTTTGGTGAAGGTTTACAACAATCAGAACGCGAATGGCGGCTTCGGCCTGTGGGACAGCCGCGAGCCGGCATTTTATCCGACCCTGGAAGCGGTGCGGATGCTGTTGGCGCCGATGACCAGGCGATCGCCGCTGCCTCGGTAATGCTGAATTCCGATTTCGAGTCGCTTCCGGCGGGGCTGGCCGAGCGGATAAAGCAGATTGCGGCCAGCGACGGCAAACTGCAGGACCGTTTGAGCAACAAATCGCTGGCAATGCTGTCGATGGTTTTGGCCAGCGGCAATTTCGGGTCGGGATTCGATACGCGGGTCAACGCGGTGCTGGATAACCGCATCGTTATCGACAGCCGCGGAGCCTTCCTGCCTCCGGCGGCATCGCGCCGGTTCTGGGATTATTATGAGACCACCGCGGGCGATACGGCGCTGTATCTGGAATCGCTGGCCATGTCCAAACGGGATACCGTTTATACCGACAAGGTCGTGCGCTGGATCCTTAATTCGCGCGACAAGGATGGTGCCTGGGGGACTACCCAGGACACGCTGGCGGTGGTGCGCGCGTTCACGGGTTATCTGAATTGGAAAAAGGAAACCGAAGCCGATTTCACGCTAACCACCAGTTTCAACGGCGGGCGGATGGTGTCAAAGAAATTCGACCGCAACACGATCCTGGACCAGTCGCAGGCCGAGATCAAGGCCGGGCAGTTCAAGACCGGGGCGCTCAATTTTGTTGAATTCGCCAAGACCGGCGATTCGGGCAAGGGCAATGGCTTTTACTACGACATGGGCCTGAAATATTATTTGTCCGGCATTACCGGCCCGCGCGACGAAGGATTCGCGGTGAGCCGCGCTTTCTATTCCCGGGAGGATACCGCAGGTAAAACGCCGCTGGCGAACGCCAAGGCCGGCGACGTTATCCGGGCGCACTTGGAAGTGACGATCCCGCGGGACCGCCGCAATGTGGCCATTGAAGATTTTATCCCGGCGGGCATGGAAATCATCGACCTGGAGTTGGCAACCGAGGAGAAATCCCTTCGGTTTACCGAACCGGAGGTGCGCTACAACACTCTTGATCCCGATTACAAGGAATTGCGCGACGACCGGGCGCTGATATTCGTATCCTATTTGCGCGCCGGCACTTACGAATTCGATTATTACGCGCGGGCGCTGGCCAAGGGCAAATACCTGCAGCTTCCTTGCGTGGCGTCGGAATTCTACAATCCGGAAAATTTCGGGCGTAGCGCGAGCAACTACTTTGAGGTAGAATAATAACCAATTACCGAAGGGGCGGGGGAACCCTTGGAAAAAAACGATTATGAAGCAAAAAACCACGATATCGGTTTTCAAGGCGGACGTGGGCGGACCGGGGCACATGAAACCGTTTCCGGAAATGGTGCGCGAAATAAAAACCTATTTGTACGGCCACGGCGACCTGTTCAAAAGCGCGCACGTGTCCACGACGGGCGATGACATTACGATAATCCTTGGCCATTCGCGCGGTCCCAATGACCCGGGCATCCACGAGTTGTGTTTCAAGGCGTTCGTGGCCGCGACCGAAATGGCCAAGCGCATGAATGCCTATGCCGCGGGGCAGGATTTGTTCTCGACCGCGTTTTGCGGCAACTTGGCGGGCATGGGACCGCAGATCATTGAAATGGAAGTTGAAGAGCGCGGCGGCGAGACCTTTGTGTTGTTCTGTTTGGACAAGACGCGCGCCGGGGCGCTGAACGGCGCTTTGCGCCGGATGTTTGGCGAGGTCGGGACCAATACGGGATTGCTGCATTCCAGCCTGATGCAGCAGGGCTACATCTTTGAAGTGCAGGACAACTATTTCGAGGGTCCGGGCGAGCGGGTCGTTCGCTTGAACACCCGCACGGAAATGGCGGAGTTGACCGCGTTATTGGTCAACGACGACCGCTATGTTATCCGTTCCGTTATGTCGGCGGCCACGGGCGAGGTGGGCGCCATGGTGTCCACGTTCTGCCTGGACCGCCATTCGGAAACGCACGTGGGTAAGGATGATCCGGTCGCGCTGGTGCGCGTGCAGGGCGTCTGGCCAGCCCTGGGCGATGTTTTAAATCCGTTCTCGCTGATATTCCTGGTTGCCGGCGGCATGCGCGGTTCGCACCGCGTGCCGCTGATGCCGGTCAAGGTCAGCACTCCGGTATCGGACAGCGACGGTCCGGCCGTGATTTCGGCGCAGGTGTTTTGCACCTGCGGCGGGGTCCTGACCCCGCCGGAAGACGGCTTTGACCAGCCCACCTGGGATGAGGTGCGGCGCAAGACTGCCAAAATCGCGACTTGGCTGCGCTCCATCGAGCCGGATGGCACGACCCTGCCGCCCGAGGAGATCGAATACCACGGCATCCACGAGACCGTGAAACGACTTCAGCCGCGCTTCATTGTGACAAATAAGCCCGAATCAAAGTAATTGATTTTATTCGGACGCGCCCCCGCAAATGCGGGGACGTTTTGCATAGTATTGACGCAAAATATAGGTCATGCTAAATAACGCCTAGCCGGCGGATTGCATATCATCCGACCGGACCAGCTCAAAGGTGGCAAATCCTCGGATCCATCGAATCGGACCATATCTTCGAGGATGGCTACGAAGGTGAAGCCAGTAAATGGCTAGCCGACATCATTGGGGGACTAGGAGATTCCGGGAAGTCGAAGAATGTGCTTCGTACGTAAAAAGTGCGGAGACATAACCAAAACGACCCACTCCTTTTCTTCTCCCATTACAATTTCAAAGAGGCCGCAAGACCTCTTTTGCGTTATGAATTAAGAAACAACCATTCAGAGGGCAACCTTCTGTATGGAATCGGGGGAAAGGACTTGGTGCTTTTCTTCCTATTTTTTTACGAATTCGATCAGGATTTCTTCCTTTCTACCGCCGGTATCGGCGGAAATCGTGTATCTACCTTCGCCGGGAGGGGCGTAGACCAACTCCTGGCCGGCGCCGATGTCTTTGCCGTTGATCGTCCAGGTCGCCGGTTCGGAGGACCGTAAAACCAGCCGCGCCTCGGGCGTAAATTCGTAAATGTCGTTGTTGTGCGGTTTGAGGATCAGCTGGCCATCCATTTTCAAGATAATATTTTTAGAGGTTTCGTAATCGTCGTTTTCCAGCCCGTATTGAATCGTGGCGCCGTCCGGGTATTCGACGATATCGGAGAAATCGAGCGGGGTTTTCTTATCGTATTCCGAAGCCAGCATCATTTCCATGATGTCAGCCCAAATCTTGCCGGCGCCGACCTGGCCCGACACGCCTTCCATCGCCGTGGCATCGGCGTTGCCGACCCAGACCGCCACCAGGAAATCGGGCGTATAACCGATCACCCAACTGTCGGTATAATCGTGCGAAGTGCCGGTTTTCAGCGCATAATTCGCGGCCGGAAGGTTTAACGCGCTCCGGGCACCGAATTGATCCTGGGCAATGGCGCGGTCCGCCAATATTTTATTTACGAGTTCGATATAAATTTTTTTCGATACCTGGCCGGAACGCGGCGCGTAGCGCGCGGAATTGCAGCTATTGTTCTCAAATAATCTCAAATTATCAAGCCGTCCGTTGTTTGGAAAAACCGTGAATGCCTGGGCCAGGGTCACAATATCGGTCTCCATGGTTCCCATGGCGATGCCCATTTGGTAGGTCGAGACGTCCTGTTGGGTTTGTATGCCCAGGTCCTCGGTAATGAAGCGCCCGAAATCATTGATGCCGTCGAATTCCAGGGCTTTGGCCGCGGCCACATTGATGCTGTTGGCCAAGGCGTAGTGCGCGGTGATCTTCCCGCGATAGGTGCGGTCGTAGTTTTCCGGATAGAAAGCGAAATCCTCGCCCGCCGCATATTTGTATTCGCGGTCGTCGATTAAAGTATGGGGCCGGGCACCCTTTTCAAACGCTTTAAGATAGATGAATGGCTTGATGGTGGAACCGATCTGGCGCGGCACTTGGAGCATATTTATTTGGTAGCCGTTGCCGGTGGAGTCGGGGTCGGGTGAGCCGGACAGCGCCAAGATTCCGTTGTCCGGCAGCGATATCACAAGCGCGGCGGCATTCTTGGCTTTTTTTACGTCCAGCTGTTGCAGATTTCGCGAAATTATTTCCCGCAGTTTGGCGTTCATTACCGGATCGAGGGTGGTTTTCTGGTCGCCTTGGCAGGCGGCGACATCAAGCTGGCCGCGCAACTCGAAAAGCGCGGTATTGTCGTCGAAATAGTGGCGCAAATTATCGCGCGCGGTATTTGCGGTCATAAACCCTTCGCTCACGTCACGCCCCAGGTTTTTTGCCAGCAGTTTTGCCTGTTCGATATTATTGTCCGCCGCGGGATTAGATCCTGAAGGGTCGCTTATCGTGGCCAAAAGCTGGAATATCTGCGCCTGCGACAGCGATTCAGGCGAGACACCGAAATACGCCCGGCTTGCGGCCGTAAATCCCTGCAAACGGTTTCCCAGATAGACGAGGTTGCCGTATTGCTCCAAAATCCTTTTTTTGCCGCGCGTCATTTCCAACCCGAGCGCCGCCGCGGCTTCGGACATCTTGTTGGCAACGGTGCGTTCGTTTTCGTGCCCCAGCATCATTTTTGCCGTCTGCTGGGTGATGGTGCTGGCGCCGGCGCGGCCGCCAAACCCAAGGCGCCGGGCCAGGTCGGCGATAATGCCCGCGGGATTGATGCCAAAGTGCCAGTAGAAATATTTGTCCTCTTTGGCGATAAGTAATTTCTCGATCTCGGGGGCCGTGTTTGGGGCGTAATCCGAGTAATATCCCAAATGGTTGGGCCGCAAAAACATTACAATTCCGGCGCGGTCGAAAACTTTGGGGGATCGGCGCGCTTCATATTCCTTTTGCATCGTCACGGCATCGCCAGAAAAGAATGCGCAAAAAACAGTGGCTGCCGCCGCAAAAATGAAGAAGGCGAGAATTTTTACCCGGAGTCTCATTTTTTAATGATAGGAAAAATCAGACAGAATTCAAATTTTCTGTTGTTCGACTCATGCCATATGTTGTTTTTTGCGCGCGAATAATGTAAAATGATATTATCATTAGAATCTCGCAACTTTTGTGAACTTCCTGGAACCAAAGTGGAAATTGGCGGCACGAGTTTTGCCCGTTATTTTGTTTGTTGCGGCCGCGAAGCTTTTGGCCCACCATTACGGATGGGAGTTTTTGAGCATGAACGGCATCTTTGCCGCGTTTATTTCGGCCAATATCTTTTTGATCGGGTTCAATATTTCAGGCGTTTTGTCCGATTTTAAGGCCGGAGAGAAATTACCCGGAGAATTGGCTGCCCATATCGAAGCGATTGCCGATGAATGCGTGTATTTGGCAAAAAACAAGGGCGGCAAGGCGGCCCGGGAAGGTTTTCTTTACTGCCTGGATTTTACCAATACGGTTCTCGAATGGTTCTATAAAAAAGTACGCACTAAAATGGTTCTTGAGAAGGTCGCGGGATTTACAGATGTTTTCCATGAATTTCAGACAATGAGCAAAACATCATATATCAGCCGTCTTAAGCACGAGCAATCGGAGATCCGCAAGGCGATCATGCGCATCCATACCATTCGCGAAGTTCGTTTTTCCGAGGCGGCCTATGCCGTTGCCGAAATAATTACTTTTGCTATCGTCGCGGCGATGATTTTTCTCCAGATCGATCCGTTTATCGAAAGTATGTTTTGTACGATTTTTGTGGCATTCGTTTTTGTTTACATGCTTTTGCTTATTCGTGACCTGGATGACCCGTTTGCCTATTACGACCAGGAACATTCCATCGAGGAAATCTCGCTTCATTCGCTCGAAGACCTGCGGACGCGCCTGGCGATGCGGCGCAAGCATTTGGACGAGTAAAAACAGGGGCGCTTTTTTTAGCGACGCCGTTAAGGCGTTTTTGTTTTAATTGGCGGGGCAGAATGTCCCGGAGATTGACAATCGGACAAAAATGGCCTAAATAAAATAAGCGTAAGTGTCCTAGTGACACTAGGCCAGCAAGTATTAAAAAGCGCTGTTTTGGTGCCCGGTTATTTTTCCTCCCTAACCGGGTACTGAAACAGCGTTTTTTGTTTAATTGTTGCGTAGGGCGGATGGGCTTGACAAATCAATTTGGTGTGCTATATTATTTCTGGTGACGGTTGCCAGATTATCCCTCCTATCTACCCGTCCGCCGGTCATTTACATCACAATGGTTGAATATTGCCTCCCTGAATTGGGAGAGTATTTCCAGAGCCTAAGGCATTGCCTCCAAAAAAGGGCTCACCCCAACGAAAGGGCCGTAGTATCGTCCTTCCAGTGTAGAACTGGAGAAATTCTACCCGAAGTGGGATCGGAATAGTCACTACCTCGAATGGGGCCGTATTCCCCTTGCCAAGAACGAAATGGACCACCCAGAGTATGTTTGCGGCTTTTTTTTTTACTTAACCCGTCTTTTATTGTGGCGGTGTTTTATTTTTTGGCGTCGGTTTTAATAAAATATTAATGCAACGTCCCATATCCTGGACCTAAGGACGCTTGCGCCAATATCATGGCCTATCGCATGATGTTTTCGGTAGAAGCTCATTGAAAGGTCGAAATCATTGTTTGACGGATAGATATTATAAATAATTCAAACAGAATATGCGTAAAATCAATTTCATTGCAAGCTTTATACTGTCGCTCGGAATTCTGATTGTCGCCACCGGACCAGCGTTGGCCTGTTGCTCCGGCTACGGCGAAAAAGGCTGGATAAAAATCGACAAGATAACAGATCCGGCCGGCGATCCGCAGGAATTCAATTTCACTGTGAGCGGTGCCAACGGCAATGCCGCCTTCGGCTTGAAAGACGCGGACGCGCCCGTGACTAAAGAGTTGAAAACCGGATTCTATTCGGTGGCCGAAGCCGCGGTTGACGGCTGGCAGCAGGTTTCCGTGGTTTGTGCGTCCGATTGCGGCGGCACGGTCGATCCCAAGGCGATTGACCTTGGCGCGGACGAGATCGTGACCTGTACGTTCAAAAACAAAAAAGTCCAAAAGGGATCCATCACCATCAAAAAAGTTACGGTGGGCGGGGATGACACCTTCGCGTTTACCGGTGACGTTACCAGTTCATTGGCCAATGGTGGTACGGCGACAGCGCAAGTGATGCCGGGGACCTACACTTCAACCGAGGCGGTTAAAACCGGTTGGGACCTGACCGGTGTTGTTTGCGACGATTCCGACAGTACCGGAAATACCGGTACCCGCGCCGCCACCTTTAAAGTCGCGGCCGGCGAAAACGTAACCTGCACGTTCACCAATACAAAGCAGGGTCGTATCGTGGTCGACAAGGCAACCGATCCGGCTCAAGATCCGCAAAGCTTTGGGTTTGTCGTGACCGGGGCCGGCTACAACAATTTCAGCCTGACCGATGCGGCGCCGGCCAATGACCAGGAGCTTGCTCCCGGAGCTTACACCATTAGCGAGACGCCGGTATCCGGCTGGCAGTTTGTTTCGGCCATGTGTGCCCGCCCGGGAATCCCGTCGGCGTTTATCTATACGCCGGGATCAACGCTGAACCTGGGCGCGGGGGAAACCTGGAATTGCGTTTTCACCAACAAAAAACAAAGCGGCACGCTCATCGTCAAGAAAGTTTTGGATATCAAATACGGTGCCGATGTGGACGAAGACGAGTTTTCGTTCACCGTTAACGAGGGTCAGTCAACCGCTTTCGAAGAGGACGGCCAAAACGAAATGACTGTGGCGGCCGGAACCTACGATATCGATGAGGTGCCGGCAACGGGTTTTGAAACATCTTATGCCTATGGCGACACCAATTCCTGCGAAAACGTGGTCGTGCCGGCGGGCGGCAGCGCCACCTGCACCATTACCAATCGCGATGTGCAGTCCAAATTGACCGTGGAAAAGATCGTGGTCAACGGGCCGGCGCAGGTGTCCGATTTCATTTTGAAGGTTAACGATTCCGTGGTGGTTTCGGGCCAGCAAAATAGTTTCAATGCCGGGAATTACACGGTCGGCGAAACCATTGCCGATAGCTTCTTTAATACGATCTACGACAAGCGCACCATCGGCGGTGATTGCGGCGCCAACGGCACGATAACGCTCAAGCCTGGCGATGTGAAAAAATGCACCGTTACCAACGAAGATGGCAACGCGGCCAAATTGGTCGTGATCAAGCATGTCGTCAACGATAATGGCGGTACGGCCCAAGCCGCTGATTTCACGATGAGCGTCACAGGCGTCAATGTGTTTAACCCGTCATTTGCGGGCAGCGAGGCCGGAACTACGGTTTATCTGGACGCGGGGAATTACAACGTGACCGAGGCCGGCCCGGCGGGATACGCGGTTACCTATGGCGCGGATTGTACCAACGGAACTTTGGCGATCGGCCAAACCAAAACCTGCACCGTGACCAACGACGACAAGCCCAATCCGGCCGCGCTGACACTGGTCAAGAAAGTTGATTGCGGGTTCAGGGTCACCTGCGGCCAGCCCAATTGCGCCAATCCGGCTGACTTCAAGCTGACGGCGACCGATAACGGGCAGAACATCGATCTGCAGGGCATGGGTACGGCCACCGGCCAGGTTGAGCCCGGTACCTACGTGCTGGGTGAGTCCGGTCCGGAAGGTTATACCGCAAGCGATTGGGTGTGCGTGGGCGCGACCCAGGAAGGCGACTTGGTAACGCTGGCCGCCGGCCAGAGCGCGACCTGCACGATAACCAATACCAAGGACCAGGCGCCGCCTCCGACCCGCTTTGGCAAGCTCAAGGTCGTCAAATACGCGATCGGGGTTGACGGTAAAACGGAATTCGCGTTCGCGGGCGATAACGGGCTGGGAACGTTCAATCTTACGCCTCTAAACGGCAAATGGATGAAGATGGCCAAGGCCTCCCGGCAATTCGAGAATCTGGCGGCGG
>JALOQL010000037.1 GCA_025453415.1 Minisyncoccota bacterium | reverse complement strand
GCGGACCGTAATTTTTGCCCTTACCAGACTTTGTTGAATTTCCAGCCTTGTTTTTTGGCATTTTCGAAATAATTTTTCAAGATATTGGCCGAGTCCTCGTCGGCCTGATTCTTGCCGATGATATAGTGGACCGACATCAGCAATTCCAGATAGGTATCGGCCTGCAATCTGTATATGTCTCCTCCCCCGGGATTATCGCAATTCAGGCAGAACACCAACCGGTCGGGATTGGGCTGCAGCAACATCCCATGCGCCGCGTTTGAATAGCCGCCGGCGTCGGCGCCGATCCCGGCCAAGGTTTCGGCGACTTTGCGTTTTGCCATCCGGCCGATGATCTCGTATTTGTCGTCGGTAATGAAAAAAACGAATTTGTATTTCCGCAGGTTGGGCACCTGAAGCTTCTTAACGCGGTCGGCGGCGCCCAGGATATCCTCCTTTAAAATCCCGTAAAGCATGGCCGCGTAAGTGCTAACATTGTACGTCGGCGGCTCAATGATGGCCGGATACACGAATATGTTCTCGGATTTCAAAAACTGGCCGGCCGGCGGCTCGGGATTGGAAGTGAGAAGCTTGGGCTGCCAGCCGCGTTCCGTAAGCCATTGGGCCATTTTGATCCCATCTTTGGCGCCGGAAGCGTTGACGATGTAAACGTCCAAATCCATTTCCGGGCTGTTTTCGAAAAATCTTTTGTAATCAACCACCGAAAAACCGCAACCGCCGAAATTCTGCGCCAGGATCCTGCCGGTATTGTCGGCATCGCCCGCGCCCACGAAAACATTGCGATTCGTCTTTTTTATGGTTAGCGACGGATATTTCCAGCTGGAAAGACTTTCCAGGGTTTTCAGCGCGTAATAATCCAGTGTTTCGATTTTTTGATTTTCCATCGGTATTTTATTATTGGTATCGCATCAGTTCAGCAAAAATCCCATCAATGAAAAAAATATTTACAAATGTAATTCGTCGAGCGGGGCATGAAGTCGTTATCGATAATTAATCGAAACGCACCAATCTTCCATATTTTTATTCTAGCATGACGAAAAACTTTATTCGATAGATTATTGCAAAACGAAAAAGTTGGCCGAAATGGATATCTTGGGATTACGATTCGAGACGGATTTCCTTGCGCTTCATTCCCGATAAAGGCACGGCGATGGAAAACTCCGACCCCTTCCCGGGGCGGGTGGCAAACCATATCCGGCCGCCGCTTTGCTGAATGATGTTTTTGGCCATGTTCAGGCCCAAGCCGATGCCTTTGGTCGAGCCCACGTTGCTGGCGCGGAACATTTTCGTAAACACCATCGATAATTGCTGTTTGGGAATGCCAATCCCGGTGTCGGCCACGGAGAAAACGATCTCCTGACCGGCCTTGGCGACAGTCATGGTCACGCGGCCGCCTTCCGGCGTGTATTTCACCGCGTTGGTCAAAAAATTATCCAAGACCATGTCGAGGATCTTGCGGTCGGCATCGAGGACGGGCAGACGCGCAGCGACGCGAGCCGTCACCTCGATCTTCTTCTTTTCCGCCAGCGGCCGGATCCGGTCAACCTCTTCCTTGATGAAAGGTTTTATTTCCATCGGTTGAGGATCGATCGCCAGGCGCCCCATTTCGATGCGCGAAACATTAAGCAAAAGATCGACCAAAGCGGCCATCTGGTCGGCGGTTTTCAGGATTTCCCTGATCTGCTTACGCGCCGCCGCGTCGACAACCCCAACGGCACCGTTCAATATCATCTGGGCGGTCAAGCTCAATGTCGAAAGCGGCGTGCGCAACTGGTGGGAAGCCATCGAGATAAACTCGGTCTTGGCGCAGTCGATCGCCTTGGCTTCGGTACGGTCACGTTCGATGCCGATGAATGATACCACCTTGCCGCGAGTGTCCGTGACCGGTGAAATATGCAGTTCGAAAATCGCCTTCTGGCCGTTTTTTAGGACATTGATAACTTCGCGGAAAAACGGTTTTTTTTGTTTTTTGATCTCTTCGAACATGGCACGATAAAATGCATCGTCCGCGTTGTGGTCGAATACCGCCGGAGTTTTGCCAATCACGTCTCCGAACTTGTACCCAAGTAATGCTTCCACCGCCTTATTGACCGAAATTATCCTGCCTTCGGCATCGGCAACGAAAATGGCATCGGACGCGTTTTCCACAGCCAATTGGAGCTTTTTCAGATCGCCAACCATCCGCGCCAACTGTTCGGAGCGCGCGGTCAGCGCCTTCTGCGCCTTCTTGGCCTCAGTAATGTCTTGGCCCTGCACAATCGTCGCCACGATCTTTTCGCCCCGGTTGTCGAAAATCGCCGCGGAATTCCAAACCACAATGCGGATGGCACCGTCCTTATGGCGAATTGGGATTTCCACGGTTTCCCAGCGGCGACCTTCAAGGGTTTCTTTCAAATGGCCAAGCAAATTTTTTCGGGCCGTTTTAGGGAAAAGAATATCAATATTTTTTCCCATGACGTCTTGCGATTTTAACCCGGAAAGAACCTCCGCGGCCCGGTTGAACCGGGTTATTTTGAAATCAGGGCCCCAGACGATGATGGGCGCATTGGCGTAATTCAAAAGATTGTCCAGATATTCCTTGGTTTCCCGCAATGTTTCCTGTGCCCTTTGGGTTTCCTGGCGCGCCCTCAACGACATGATGCCGTATGCCAGGTTATCCGCCAATTCGGAAAGCAGCAAGACTTCTTCCTCGTCGGGAAATTCGTTGACCTTGGTCGAGTAAATGGTTATCGCGCCCAATACTTTTCCGTTATGTTGCAACGGCAAAGCCAGCGACGACGCGTAACCTCGGCGGCTCGATTCCTCGCGCCACGGCTTAAAGAGCGGATCCGCGCCCATGTTCCGGCACTGCTGCGGCTTGCCGGTGCGAATCGCGGTTCCGGTCGGCCCTCGACCCCTTTCGGTATCGGCCCAGGTTATATTGAGCCGCTCCAGATAACCTTTTTCGAAGCCGGCATAAGCTTCAGGCGTCACACTTTTGGCATCGTCGTTACGGGCATATCCGATCCAAACCATCGCGTGGCCGCAATCTTCGACGATAATCCGGCAAATTTTCCGCAAAAGCTCGGTTTCGTCGTCGGCGTGCAGTAATGATTGATTCGAGCTGCTCAACGCCCAAAGAGTGCGATTCAGTTTATTTAATTGCGCTTCCATGCGCTTACGATCGGTAATGTCAAACGCATAAAGCCGGATCGCATTAAGTTCCTTCAAAATATGGACCGACTCCTTGAAAACCCGGCGACCAATATTGACTTCGCACCAGGATACCGACGATCCGTCATTGTTTTGCAATGCCTTCATCGCGCGTGCGAATTTCGGCGGCAAGAAAGCTTCAGCGCCTTTCCCCGATTCCTCCGCGGCGATACGGCGGGCGGCTTCGTTGTTGAAAATTATCCGACCGGAACCGTCCAGCTCAATAATCGGATTCGGGCTCATCATCGGGAAAGATGCCAGTTTGGCAATACTCTCTTCCATGCGCTTGCGTTCGGTGATGTCGTTCATCATCCCCAGAAATAATTTTTTATGCCCGATATCGAGAACCTGGCCGCTGACCAGCGTGTTCTTGCAACCGCCCTCCCTACAGCACAATTCGATCTCCCGGTTAGTGAAACTGCCGTTCTTGGCTAAGTCTTCCATAAAGGAAGCTACGTCCCCCGCATCGATCAAACCAAGTTTCTTGTTGGTACGGCCAAGCGCCTCCGTCCTTTCGTAGCCGGCGATTTTCAAAAACGTTTCGTTGGCATCGACCAGTTTCCCGCACGTCCCCGGCTCGTTGATCTCAAACAAGCAGGTACCGACCGGCGCCGAGTAAAAAACTTTGGAAAATTGCTCCTCCCTGGTCTTTACTTCCTCTTCGACAATCTTGACCTGCGTTAAATCAACCGTCGCAAGCCGGATCCCGGTAACTTCCCCGGATGTTCCCCTCGCCGGTTCCATGTAAACATCGACAAACCTTTTTTTGCCGTTGCTTACGACCCAAAGTTTTTCCCTGATGACGCCACCCGATTCCATGGCCTTTTTCTTCAAAGCAACCAGGCGGGCGGCGCTTTCACGATCGAAAATGTCGGCGTCGGTTTTGCCGATCACCTCCTTGGGATCGATGGTTTTTTGGTTGTAGGCCCAAACGAAACGCAGATCTTTGTCCTGTTCGGCGACGCTCACCGGCGCGTTCTGTAATGCCAGCCGGAATCTTTCCTCGCTTTCCCTCAGCGCGGCTTCGGCCCGGTGCCGGTCGGTCACGTCGACGCTCATGCTCACCAGCGCCACCACCTCACCATCAAGGATGATCGGCACCATGTACCAATTGAACCATCTTTCATTTGGAGGATCGCTTTTATAAGGAAAATCCAGGAAATGCTTCTCCTGCTTGCCGGTCACAACCCCTTCAAACACCGCCATGATTCCGGAGGATTCGGGGTCAGGAGCGTAATCTAAAAGGTTCAGTCCGGCCATGCCGCGGCTTTTGAACGGTTCGTCAAAAAGTTCCTGGTAATATTTGTTGTGTACCAGGACTTTGTAAGGATACTTGGCGTCAAACAGCACCAGTCCCGCGGGAATATTGTCAAAGATGGCCTGGGTCTCGGCTTGCCGCCGCCGCAACTTCGCCTCGGTTTTTTTCTGTTCGGTGATGTCGATTCCCAGGACAGTGACGCCCTCCGCCGAAGGGAACACCGTCATTTTATACCAGGCATGCGTATATTTTCCGCCAATCTCGAACCTGCTAACCTCCCTTTTCTCCATGGTCGCCCGAAAATTTTCCTCCAGAACGGTTCCCTGATGCTTGGGAAACATCTTCCATATGTTACGGCCGATGAAATCATCCGGTTCCTTGCCGACTTTCGAGGCAAATTGCCGATTAGCGTAGACAAAATTCCAGTCGCGATCCAACACGTAAAAATCGTCCTGGATGCTTTGCAGCACCTGGGTAAGCTTGGCGTTGCTGCGCGCCAGCGCCTCCTCCATTTTTTTGCGCTCGGTGATATCATGGGCGATCACCAGGGCGCGCGGCGTCCCGCCTTTTTCCTTTTCGAATTGCACATTCAGCTGCGCCCAAATTTCCCGACCCCCTTTGGTCCTGACCCTATATTCGATATTGTCATCCACTTTTTGGTTCGCAAGAGTTTTTTCAATCCTTTCCTTAAAGAGACCGGCGCTGCGTTCGTCAAGCAACTGCGACGGATTCATTCTTAAGAGCTCGTCCCGGCTATAACCAGACATTTTACACATCGCGTCATTGACGGATAAAAACTTCGGACCCGAAAAATCGATCTCGTAGATCGCGGTCGGAGCGTATTTCACCAAAAGACGGTTTCTTTCCTCGCTGGCACGCAAAGCCGCTTCGGCCCGCTTGCGGTCGGTGATATCATGCGCCACAACCAACGCGGTTGCCGGTTTGCCATCTTTATAGGTAAAGGTGGTTTTCACCGATACGAACATCTCTCGCCCATCCTTGGTAACCCCCCGGTACTCCACGGCTTCGGGCACCTCCTCACCCGCCAGCTTGCGTTTTATTCTTTCTGCAAATGCCGCGCGGCTTTCCCGGTCGATAAGGTCGGCGGGTTTTTTTGTCATCAACTCATTCCGCGAATAGCCGAGCATCGTGCACATCGCATCGTTGACGCTGATAAATCTCGTGCCGGCAAAATCCATTTCGTATATCATTGCCGGCGCGTTGGCCACGATCTGTTTGGCCTTCTCCTCGGCCGCCCTAAGCGCGCCCTCCATCTTTATGCTTTTCGAAATGTCGGTAAAAATTGTCGCAAAAAGCCGCGGCCCCGGACTGTATACCCGCACCTTATAGTGCTTGTCCAGGGCCGCATTGTAATTCTCGAATTCCGCCGGCTTGCCGGTCAGCGCGACGCTGGCATATCGTTTAAACGATTTCGGGCTCATCGGGATCGGAATCTGGCTGCGCAACTTTCCCACGATCCGGGCGCGCGGCAAGCCAGTGAATTTCTCGTAGGCAGGATTGACATCCAGCATCCGGTAATCGACCGCCCCGCCCTTTTCGTCGGTCACGATCTCGCAAAGAGCGAAACTATCGGTCATCGATACAAAAAGCGCCCGGAAGCGTTCTTCCGCTTTTCGTAATTTTTCTTTTTCCCTTTCCGATGTCTGATCCGAAACCGTCACGCAAACCGCCGGGATATCGTATTTCTTTAAAGCCGCGATGGAAATGAAGACCGGCACGCCCAAACCTTTTCTTATTAATTCCAGCTCCCCGCGCCTCCTGCCCGATTTTGCGGCTTCGAACAGGCGGCCAAAATTTTTTTTAAATTTAGGCAAAACAAAATCAAGCAAAAATTTCCCCGGAATATTCTTTCCGGGCACTCCGACGATCCGCGAAAATTCCGCGTTGCAGTACAAAACAACACCCTTGAGATCAACCACCAGGGCGCCATCATGCATTTGCTCGACAAGCAGGCGGTAGGTGTGGTCCGCGCCCTTAAGAGTAAAAACCCGGCTTTTGCGCGGACCGGCGACTACCAGGGCATCGACCCCTCCGGTCCTGATCGCCAAAAGCGCCTCTTCGGCCTCGCGCAGGCGGATTTTCAATTCTTCGACTCCGCTGGGAGTTAGCGTCTTTTTGTTTTTATCGCCCGCCATATTTTTGGGAAATTCATTTGCTTCTAAGGTCAAGACCAAGCAGGACGCGCTCGGCATTAGACATGTCGCCGATTATCCTTCGCAAAGGCAACGGAAGTTTTTTGATGAGGGTGGGCGCGGCAATTATTTGCTCCCCTTCGGCAAGCATCGGCTGTTTGTAAATGTCAACAATTTCCAGATCATAGCGGTTTTTCAGGTATTTATCGCAGATCTTTTTGATGTTTGAGATCGCGCGCAATGATCGGGGCGTGGTACCGGTCACGTACAGCCGCAAAACATAGCTGCCCGACATTTCGTTTTTTGAAAGCATGTTTAATTTTTTTTTCGCCTCCATAAAAATTGATTTTTAACTTTCCCGGATATTCAGGCCCACGATCACTTTTTCTTTATCCGACAGATCGCCGATTATCTTTCTGATGGGCAACGGGATCTTGCGCACCAGGGTCGGGATGGCAAAGATCTGGTCGCCCGCGGCCAGCTGCGGAGTTACCAAAAGGTCGATGATCTCGATCTCGTATTTGCCTTTCAGGCTTTCTTCGCAGATTTTTTTTAAGTTCGCGAATGCCGCCACGGACTTGGGCGTAAAACCGGCGATGTATAGCCGCAACTGCCAGGCCTTTTTGGGAATCAGCGGGTCCTTGGCGGATGCTCGAGGTCGTTTTGGGATCATAAATTTTTGATTTTAAGGAAAACCGCGAAATTAAACTCCGGGCACAACGATACGCACGCCTCTCTTGGAGATTTCCAAGCGACGGACATGGCGGGAATGGTCCATACCCCGGGATTTCAAAACGCATATATGGCGTTGGCGTTCGGTATCGACCAGGGTGTTACGGATCGTAATCCAGGTATCCATCAGCGAGGAAACACCCACGTTCGTCGAGTCGCTTTTTTGGCCGGAATCGATAAGGTCATTGAAAAGCGCCGTTGTCCGCCGGGTTTTCAGGTAATCGATCAAACGCGTGAGCATAGAACGGACTTCGCCGGGGTTTCCCGTGGTTATCAGGTTTGATATCGGGTCCATGATGATCGCCTGAGGATCGAATCTGTCGATCGCCTTGTGCATGGAGATCAAATGCATTTCCAGGCCGTAAATCGAAGGCCGCGAGGCTTCAAAGCGCAACAGATTTCTTTTTACGCACGGCGCCAGATCTATGCCGATCGATTTCATATTGCGCATCACCTGGTCGGCCGACTCCTCGAAAGTGAAAAAAATTACCCGTTGGCCTTTGGCGCACAAATCTTTGGCGAAATGGGCGGCCAGGCTCGTTTTGCCGGTTCCCGGCGTGCCCGAGATCATGATCGTCGACCCTTGATAGAATCCTTTGCCTTCGAGCATGGCGTCCAGAGATCTTAAGCCCGAGGAAACGCGTTGCCTGGAAACCACATGATCCAGCTTCAAAGAAGATACCGGCAGCACCGAAATGCCCTCCTGGTCGATCAAGAAAGGATATTCGTTTGTCCCGTGAAGCGAGCCGCGGTACTTGACGATGCGCAAGCGCCGGGTGGAAATTTGTTCGTTAACCCGGTGATCAAGCAGGATCACGCAGTCGGAAACATATTCTTCCAGCCCCTGGCGGGTGAGCGATCCTTCCCCGCGCTCGGCGGTTATTATGGCGGTCATCCCGCGGTCTTTAAGCCAGAGGAAAAGCCGCCGCAGCTCCGCCCGCAGGATCGCCACATTGGCAAGGCCCGAAAATAACGATTCGACGGTGTCCAAAGCGATCCTTTTTGCGCCCAATTCGTTGATGGCGTAGGCAATGCGGACGAACAGACCCTCCAGGTCGTATTCTCCGGTTTCGGAAATCTCGCTGATACAATATACGCCACCAGCGCTTATAATTGCGCGTATACAGGCGGAGGGGCTGATTTTTCGGATGTAACTCTAGTTGCCGGTAATATACAGGATAATCCCAACCTCGATACCGCCAACGGTTACCGCCTCCAGGCCTCGAGCCCCGATTCCGTGAAGTACGGCGGCGACGACCTCTCGGCCACCTTCACCACGGACATCCTGGGCGTCACGCGTACGGCCGCTATCCCCACGGGGCACGGATCATGAGCGCTTACCGGGAGTGGCAGGTAACCACTTGGGACATGGCGACCCTTGGACTCCAGGATGCCGACCTGCGGCCGCTCCTGGCCGTTCGCGGCGAGAGTTTTCCGCCC
>JALOQL010000036.1 GCA_025453415.1 Minisyncoccota bacterium | reverse complement strand
CGAAAAGCCAATTACCAACATGATTAAAATCTATTCAACCCCGTTTTGCCCTTACTGCGTGACCTTGAAGGATTATCTAAAGTCCAAGAAGGTAGAATTTAAGGACATCGACGTTTCCAGCGACGACAAGGCGCGCGACGAGATGATCGAGCTTTCCGGGCAGATCGGCGTGCCGGTGGTTAACGTGGACGGGCAGATAGTCGTCGGGTTTGACAAGGAACAGATTGACCAGCTATTGAAATTGAAATAATTTTCATTGAAAACTGATGCGGTAAAATGCATCGGTTTTTGATAATTTAACCATGAAAAAAATTGCGATCAACGGTTTGGGCCGGATCGGCCGGCATGTGTTCAAACTGCTTTTAGATAAGCACCAGGACGTGGAGCTGGTCGCGGTCAACGACCTGACCGAGCCCAAAGCGATCGCGCACCTGATCCGGTTCGATTCGATCTACGGCCGCTATGACCGCGAGATCGAGGTCACGGAAAAGGAGATCATTATCCAGGGGAAAAAGGCGCCCAAACGCATCGCGATTTTTGCCGAGGCCGATCCGGCCAATTTGCCGTGGAAGAAGCTTGGCGTTGACGTGGTGCTCGAGTGCACCGGACGCTTCACCAAGTACGATGACGCGGCCAAGCACCTGATTGCCGGTGCCAAAAAAGTTGTTATTTCGGCGCCTTCGAAAGACAGCGACAAAGTGCCCTCGTACCTTTTGGGCATCAATGCCGACCAGTACGATCCGGCCAAGACTGATGTGATGGACATGGGGTCGTGCACCACCAATTGCCTGGCGCCGGTTGCCAAGATCCTGAATGATACCTTTGGCATCGAAAAGGGTTTTATGACCACGGTGCATGCTTATACCAATGACCAAAAGATCCTGGACGTGGCTCACAAGGATTTGCGGCGCGCGCGTTCGGCGGGGACAAACATTATTCCCACCAGTACCGGGGCGGCCAAGACAATCGGCAAGGTGATTCCGGAGCTGAAGGGCAAGTTGGACGGCATTGCGTTGCGCGTGCCGGTGTCCACGGTTTCCGTAGTCGACCTATTCTGCGTGCTTGGGCGCGAGACTTCGGCGCTGGAAGTTAACGAGGCCCTGGAGAAAGCGACCCTGAAAAAACCCCTGAAAGGAATTATGGCGTTTGAAAAACTTCCCTTGGTTTCCACGGACTTTATCGGCAGCACTTATTCGTCGATCGTGGATGCGGGCCTGACGATGGCTAACGGCAATGTGGCCAAGGTGGTTGCCTGGTATGACAACGAATGGGGCTATTCCACCCGCCTCGCGGAATTTGCCGAATACGTGGCCGAAAAGCAGTAATCCTTTTAAAGCGAATGTTCGCAAGTAAAACGATTGTCGCCGCCTCTATTGCGGCGGTAATGGTCGCGGTTATGATTCCGCCTGTCCGGGCGGCAGCTTTGGGATATGGGGGCTCCGACAATATATTTCCGCTGATCGTGGTTTCCTGGCTCGAAAGCATGTCGTCGATATTCGGCTTGGATGATTCGGATTACCAAGATGAGATTGTGAATGTGCCGAATTATGCCGCCCAGCGCCGGCTTGCCCAAAAAAATCAAGCGGGAAATTCCGCCAAAGATTGCGTTAAGGAAAGCGGGAGTATGGAAATTACGGACGCGCGCGAATGTTGCGCCGGGCTGAAACAAATCACCGCCCACGGCGATTCGGGATTGACGCATGTTTGCGTTTCGCGAAAAGGCCAAAAGGCGGGCGGGGCATGCATCTTTGACGCTGATTGCCAAAGCGGAATGAAATGCCAGCGCCTGGAAAACGGGAAAGAGGCTTGTGTCGACATTCAAAAGCAAAAAGAAGGCGCTTCCTGTACGTTTGACGATGACTGTGCCGCGGGATATTATTGCGACCGTTCCGGATGGGATAATACCTGCAAAAAAACGCCGGCTTGCGCTAAATCCGGCCAGACCGTTGACCGGGCCAACGAACAGAAATGCTGTTCCGGGCTGAAGATGGTGCCGTTGGCAAATGCCGGCTATCAATGCGTCAATGCGGCAGATACGGAAGAAACCCGGCCCTGCACTTTCGATAGCGATTGCCCTAAGAATTATTTTTGTTACCAGAATTACCAATGCCGCAAAAAACTGGCTTGTGCCCAGGTCGGTGAGGTTTTGGATTACGAAAACGGCAAGGAATGCTGTTCCGGTTTGGAATCGATCGCCAATTACCGCATCAAAGATGGTGATCTCGTCCTGCCGTCAGCGGCGCAAAATATTTGCGCCAAATGCGGCGACGGGACTTGCGGCAACGGCGAAAACGGCCTCAATTGCGCCATGGACTGCCCGGTTGGGACTGAACCGGAAAGCGCTGATAATTCAACTGAATATCTGCAATCGACGGCGCCGTTCGGTAAGGCCATGCTCCAGCCCGGCCAGTGTCAGGAAATCAATTGCGTTGGCAACGAAAGGGAGATCAACGGACTTTATAAATGCAATGGCAGGATAATCGGCAAAATCGTCTGCGGCAATGAATCGGACAGCAACAGTAGCGGTTATGGCTCGGCCGAAGGAGGGTACACTAACGGTTATTTGTGCTGCGGCCAACAAGGAAGTTCGGGCGGAGGGAGCAACGGTGCATCCACGAACCGTACGTCTCCGAACATAAAATATGAGCCGCTTAATGTGCCGGTCATCGAGAAATGCGCCAATGAAGGAGAAACCCTGACTTTTTTCAGTAACCAGAAGTGTTGCGCGGGTTTACGGTCGATATTTGCGAAAATCGGCGGTAATCCGGCCGAACTTTGCATTAAAAATCACGGTCAGGAAGTGGGGCAACCTTGTGACGACCATGAAGATTGTCGTAACGGGTTGGTGTGTTCTTATTCGACCAGTATTTGCTCCAGGATCGATTCATTAAGCCAATAAATAAAAAACCATGATAAAAAAAGGTGAATTGTATTATCCTGATACTGCCGCGAAGAAGCGCGCTTGGCTGAAGTCAAAATCGGTTTACGCGCTGGCGGAAAAGAATCCCGTCAAATTTTGGGAAAGTGTGGCCAAGGAGTTGGTTTGGCGCAAGAAATGGACCAAGGCCTATGCCGGTACGCCGCCGCACATCAAGTGGTTCGTGGGCGCCAAGCTCAACATCACGGAGAATTGTTTGGACCGGAATCTGGTAACCCGCAAGAACAAGGTGGCGATCATCTGGGAGCCGGACGACTCCAATCAGGCGGCTCGAACCATCACCTATTACCAGCTTTACCGCGAAGTCAACAAATTCGCCAACGCCCTGAAAAAACTGGGCGTCAAGAAAGGCGATCGGGTGGGCATCTATTTGCCGATGATCCCGGAAGTGGTGATCGCGATGCTTGCCTGCGCCCGCATCGGCGCGGTGCATTCGGTGGTGTTTTCCGCGTTTTCGTCACAGGCTTTGCAGGTGCGTCTGCAGGATGCCGGCGCCAAGGTTTTAGTGACCGTGGACGGTTATTATCGCCGCGGCAAGATAACGGACCTGAAAAAACAGGCTGACGAAGGATTGGAGGGCACGGCGGTGGAAAGGGTGGTGGTGGTCAAGCGGGCGGGCAACCAGATCCCCTGGACCCAGGCGCGCGATGTTTGGTATGAGGATATCGTCCGCGGCGAATCCGACGAGTGTGCCGCGGCGGTCATGGACGCGGAAGACCCGATGTTCATCCTTTACACCAGCGGCTCCACTGGAAAGCCAAAAGGGGCGCTGCACACTTGCGGCGGTTACATGGTTTCGGCCTACGCTTCGGACAAATGGATCTTTGACCTGACGGACGACGATATCTTTTGGTCCACGGCCGATATCGGCTGGGTGACGGGCCATACCTATTCCTGCTATGGCCCGCTGCTAAACGGTACGACTTTCATCCAATTCGAAGGCTCGCCCGATTATCCTAATCCCGACCGCTGGGCCGGCGTGATCGACAAATACGGCGTGACGGTGTTCTACACCGCGCCCACGGCCATCAGGATGTTCATGAAGAATGGTACCGACATCCTCAAACCCTATACGATGAAAACTTTGGAAGTTTTGGGGTCGGTGGGCGAACCCATCAGCGAGAAAGCCTGGAATTGGTATTTCAAGGAAGTGGGCAAAGGAAGATGTCCTATCCTGGATACCTGGTGGCAGACCGAAACCGGTGGCATTATCGCGACATCCCTGCCCGGCATTGGGCCATTCAAGCCGGCGCACACCGGCCTGGCTTTGCCGGGTATCCGTATCCGGGTCGTGGACGAAGCCGGCAAGCTTTGCAAGCCCGGCCAGGAAGGGAGCGTGGTGTTGTTCCCGCCGTTCTGCCCCAGCTTGTTGCGCGGTGTTTGGCAAAACGAGCAAAAATTTACCGATACCTATTGGAGCCAGTACAAGAATAAGTACTATTTTTCGGGCGATTTGGGTTACAAGGATAAAAACGGGTTGTTGCGCGTGGTGGGCCGGGCCGATGACATGATCAAGGTGGCCGGACACCGCCTGACGACCGGCGAGCTGGAGAGCGCGGCCTGCAAAGCGCCCCAGGTGGCCGAGTGCGCGGTTGTCGGCGTGGTGGACGAGATCAAGGGCGAAGTGCCGGTGGCGTTCGTGGTGCCCAAGTCGCAAACCGACGTGGCTGGGATGAAGGAGAACGTGGTCGCGGCCATCCGTTCCACGATCGGGCCGATTGCCACGCCCCACGAGGTTTTCGTGGTGACCGACCTGCCCAAGACGCGCTCGGGCAAGATCATGCGGCGCATCCTGCGCAAGGTGTTTACCAAGGAAGAGCTGGGCGATTTATCGACCCTGGCCAATCCGGAAAGCGTGGAGAGCATTAAAAACACCGTCAATCCCGCCTAAAAATACAAATTCCCCGCCAACCGGCGGGGATTTTGCTTGCGCGTTGCCGCATGGTAAAATAATCGATTGAGAAAAAAATAAAATATGGCAATCACTAAAGATTCGAAGTTGAAAATGGTTTTTGGAGTTTTGTTTCTTTTCTTATTGACTTGCGCTTCATGGTGGGTCTATTTCCAGCAGCGCCAGGCCGATGAAGTGAAAAAAAATAACGATTATCTGCAGAGCGAATTGAGCGCGTGCAAAAATGGGCCGGCATCGACTACCGCCGAAAACAACGGCACGAATGCCGGCGCTACGGCGGTACCGGAGGGGCGGGATGTTTTGGCGGCCGGGGCGGTCGCGCCCGCGGAGGCCGTCAAAAAAGCCGTTGATTACGTGAACAAGAGCATGCTTTCCGAGGGGACAGCGGCGACTTCGAAAGATATTGTCGAGGCCAATGGACTTTATAAATTTTCGCTGGTTGTTGAAGGCAAGGATTATAATGCTTACGTTACCCGCGACGGCAAGCTGATGTTTGCCGACGGCATTCCGCAGGCGATCGATCTGGACAAGCCAACTTCCGGCAATTCCGAAAACAATTCCGCGGAGATTCCCAAGACCGCCAAGCCTGACGTCCAGGTCTTTGTCATGAGCTATTGCCCTTACGGCTTGCAGGCGGAAAAAATGTACTTGCCGGTTTATGACGCGCTGAAGAACAAGGCGACGATGGGCATCTATTTCGTCAATTACGCGATGCACGGCAAAAAGGAGATCGACGAGAATCTGCGGCAGTACTGCATCCAAAAGGAACAGGCGGTCAAATACCCGGTTTATTTGAAATGTTTTGTCAGCGGAACGACCGACAGCGAGGGCATCGGCGAATACGCCAAGTGCTTGACCGAGGCGGCGGTCGATAAGGCGAAGCTCGATGCCTGCGTGGCCGCGAGCGACAAACAATTCAACGTGACCGCGAACTACGACGACAAGTCCAAGTGGTTGAGCGGCAATTATCCCAAATTCGACGTCCACAACGAACTCAACGAAAAATACAATATCCAGGGTTCGCCCACCATCATTATCAACGGTGTTGAAGCCAGCATCGGCAAGCGAAGCCCGCAAGAATTGCTGAAGGCCGTTTGCGGGGCGTTTGCCAATCCGCCGGCGGAATGCAAAATCCAGCTTTCAAGCGACCAGCCGTCGTCGAGTTTCGGCAGCGGCACGGAATCCGGTTCCGGAGGCGGTTGCGGGGGGTAGCGAGTAAAGCATCTAACCAGCCGATGCGTGAAATAATATGCGGATGAACAAAGATATAACTTATTTGGCCTTGAGTTTGATAACCGGACTTTTGCTGTTGCCGGCGGTTTGTTCGGCCAATGTGGGCAGCCCGTTAATGATAATATATGGCGGAGCATGGCTGTTCGGTATGGCGCAATTGGGAATAATTCCGATCGAGGCCGTTGCGATCAAAAGATTGCTGACCGGCAAACGGAAGGGAACAAGCTTATCGTGGGCGCGGGCTTTTTGGGATTCGACAGCAGCCAATTTGGCGACATCGGCAATCGGTTTGCCTTTCTTGTTTGTTTTCTCGTTCTTGTTTTTTATTCCGTATTTATTGCCTTTTTGGGTTAGCGCCGAAGCGGTGCAAGCGTGGGCGGTCATTCTTTGCGTCATTTTTTTGGCAATATCGTTTGCCGTTTCGGTTTGGATCGAAGCGTTTATTGCCTGCAAAATTTTTTCCGGTTATTCCAAGGAAGACATTAAAAAAGCGGTGTTCAAAGCGAATGTTGCCAGTTACATTTTTTTAGCTTTGGCGATAGTTTCGTTGGTTCTTTATAGCCAAGTGCGGACGTATATGTATATCACGGAAAATTTCGATAGTCCGTCAGGGGAGATTTCGTTGAGCGCAACTGATGAGCCCGCGAAGTTCGCGTGTTTTAGGCCGGAAATAGATACCGATAACGGCATTATTAAATGCAACGGCAAGGAAGCGGCGCGCTGGTCATGCCAGCCGGGCGGTAAGCGAGATGGTTACGTGCAGGATTCGCTGTCGGCTTTCGGAGTAACTTATTTTTGGGTTAATTGTATTACTTTGTGAATCGTTTTACGGACTTCAGGAAACTGCCAGTAAAAAAAAATTAATAATTCAAATAACGAAATATGGCACAAAAAAATATACTATGGTTTAACGAGGTGACGAAAAAGGATATCGAGCAGGTGGGCGGCAAGAATGGGTCGCTGGGGGAGATGTATCAGCAATTGACGGAAAAAGGGGTTAACGTCCCGAACGGTTTTGCGACGACCGCGGACGCGTACTGGTATTATCTGCGCCATAATAGTATCGATGAAAAGCTGAAACCGCTTTTTGCGGGGTTGGATGTAAAAAATTTGAAGCAATTGAAGAAGGTCAGCACGCAAGCGCGCAATTTGGTGCTGAAGGGCGAATTTCCGCCGGACATGAAAGCCGACATTTTGAAAGCTTATAAAGAGCTTTCCGCTTTTTACAAGACGAAGAATCTGATCGTGGCGGTGCGGTCGTCGGCAACGGCCGAGGATCTGGCCGGGGCGTCGTTTGCCGGCGCGCACGAAACTTATTTGAACATCGACACTCCGGCGGAGGTACTGGACGCGGTTAAAAAATGCATCTCCTCGCTGTTTTTGGAGCGCGCGATCGTTTACCGGGCCGAAAAGGGTTTTGACGACCTGAAGGTGGCGCTGTCGGTGTGCGTGATGAAAATGGTTCGCTCCGACATCTCTTCGGCGGGTATCATGTTCACGCTCGACACCGAAACCGGATTCCGCGACGTGGTGCTGGTCAACTCGATCTTTGGCGCCGGCGAGATGATCGTCAAGGGGCATGTAACCGCCGACCAATTCTATGTTTTCAAGCCGGCATTGAAAGCCGGCAAGACCGCGATCATTTCCAGAAGTTTGGGCAACAAAGACCGGAAATACATTTTTGCCAAGGAAGTCGGTTTGAAGGACGTGCCGGTGCCACCCAAGGACCAGGCCAAATTTTCCCTGACCGATGCCGAGGTGGAACAGCTGGCGAAATGGGCGGTGATCATTGAAGAGCATTACCAAGGGCCGCAGGATATCGAATGGGCCAAGGACGGCAAATCCGGGGATCTTTTCATTGTCCAGGCGCGGCCTGAAACCATTTATGCCGGTACGGAGACAAAAACTACCTATGAGGAATACGAGGTCAAAACCAATACCAAGCCATTGGTGACCGGCATCGCGGTGGGGCATAAGATCGGCCAGGGAAAGATCCATGTCATTCCAAACGTCAAGCAAATCGGTCAATTCAAGGCCGGCGAAATACTGGTGACAAACATGACCGATCCGGATTGGGTGCCGATCATGCGCATCGCCTCGGCGATCGTGACCGACGAAGGGACCAAAACCTGTCACGCGGCCATCGTTTCGCGCGAATTGGGTACGCCCTGCATCGTGGGAAGCAGTAACGCCACTAAAGCGCTGAAAAACGGGCTAATGGTGACCGCGGATTGCACCCAGGGTCTCGAAGGACGGGTCTACGCGGGCAAAATTCCCTACGAGAAAAAAGAATACGATTTAAAAACGATTCCGCAGTTGCCAACGCGGATCATGCTCAACGTGGGTACGCCCGAGTCGGCGTTCAAGGCATCGTTTTTGCCCAATGACGGCGTGGGATTGGCGCGGGTGGAATTCATTTTTGCCGACAAAGTCAAGGTGCATCCGCTGGCGCTGATCAATTTCGCGAAACTGAAAGACAAAAAACTGAAGGCCCAGATCGAAAAGATTACCGGCGACTACAAGGACAAAAAACAATTTTTCGTGGACAAGCTGGCCGAGGGAGTGGCCACGATCGCGGCCGCATTCTATCCCAAGCACGTGATCGTGCGGTTCTCGGATTTCAAAACCAACGAGTACAGCGCGCTGATCGGCGGCAAGGATTATGAGCCGGTTGAATCCAATCCAATGATCGGCTGGCGCGGCGCGTCGCGGTATTACGACCCGCGTTTCGC
>JALOQL010000035.1 GCA_025453415.1 Minisyncoccota bacterium | reverse complement strand
ACTTTCGTCCCGGCATCGAATGACCGGACGTTCGTCTTTTCGCAACTTTCTAAAAATATCGAGAACGCCTGCATTAAGGCGCGGCGGCACGGCCTTTGCTCCAAGCGTTTCTGTTTTTTCATCAAAACCCAGCAGTTCAATTACCGCGGCTGCCAGATCGATTTGGAAAGGCAAACCGCCAACCCCAACGAAATCGTCAACCTGGCGTCAAACCGCTTCGACGAAGTTTTCAAAAAAGGCGAACTCTACCGCGCCACGGGCGTGACGCTCATGGAGCTTTCGGAGCAGAAAACCGACCAACTGGACCTGTTCGGCAAGGCGGTTAAAAACGAGAAATTCTCGCGAATATTCGAGCAAGTCGATAAAACTGCCGAAAAATTCGGCAAACACGCGGTGTTCCTCGGTTCCAGTTTTACCGCGCTGACGCAAAAATCCCCAAAGGAAGGGCGGAATTGCAAAAGCGAGCGGGAACAAAACCCCTTCAAGGGCGAACGGGGTCGCCTCCGTATCGGCATTCCCCGCCTGGGATCCGTCGGTTAGCAAAAACCCGCCTTCAAGGGCGGGCTTTGAGATCACGTTTATTTGCAATCACTTTGCCTGCGCGCATTCGGCGAACGTCGCCGGCGCGCTATCGCGCTCGAAATTGCTACCGTTGACCGCGGTATAATATCGCCCGGTTTCCAGCTTCGCGTAATAGCAGAATTTGGCGGTATTGGCGGTGTTGTCCAAGCCGCAGTAAACGTAATCCCGGCCGCACACCGTCCCGGTGTTCGTCGGATCAACCGGGGTTTTCGTCATCGCGAATCCCATCGCCGCCGGATAGCTGCGCGAATTCCCCCCGCAATCGCCGCCATTCGGGCCACAGGTGAAATATTTTCCCTTAAGATTGAACCAGGCGTTCTGCGCCACGATCAGCTGCGCCATCGCCGCCTTGCGGGCTATATCTCTTTCTTTGGGCGTTGATGGCAAAATCTCTTCGACAACCTTGGGTTTATTGGCGGCAACCACCAAATCCGCGCAATTATCGAGACTGATCGGCGCAAAAGAAATTGTGGCATTCCCGGAATCCGATACCGCGTAATAACCGCCGGCCTCCAGCTTCGCGTAATAGCAGAATTTGGCGATATTGGCGGTGTTGTCCAAACCGCAGTAAACGTAATCCCGGCCGCATACGCTGCCCGCGTTGATCGGATCGGCGACCTTAAGGCTCATGCTGCCGATCGCCAGCGGAATGCCGCGCGCCGGATAGTATTTTTCGTGGTCAGTGTACCAGAATCGCTGGGCCGCCGAAATCCGCCGCATATCAGTCCCCCTTTGTTCGTCGCGCGCCGACGCCAGCTTCGGATCAACGGGCGTGGCCGTTTTTGCCGGTGTATTCGAAACCGCCGAGGTTGTTTTAGACGGCGTCACCACGGCCGGTTTTGCCGGCGCCGGAGCCACCGGTTTTTGCTCCGGCACAACCGCGCCGCCGGACGCCGCGGTTTCTTTTTGCTCCTCGGCTGTAACCGATGTGGTCGCGGTCTCCTCGGTCGAGGTCGCGGCTTCGTTTTCCGGCTCCGAGGCCTGATCGGCCGGCGAGCCCTCCTCCACCGCCGGAGCAATCGTTCCCGTGTTTCCCCGGGACACTTCCGTTTCCGGATTCCCGGCCGGCTTTAATTCGGATGCCGGCCGGCCGATCAAACCGGCCGCTGCCACAAAGATCACGGCGGCCGCGATGAGCATCAAAACCAACCCGATCTTTTTGGGGCCAAGCGAACCGATGATCCCTCCTTGTTTAAATACCACCATGTTATTTTGTTAAGCTTTACCGTTTAGATATTTAAGCAAAATTTCCTTGAAATTGAAACCCATACTTAATCCTTCGATCTCCTCGGCCGAAAAAAATCCCATTGCCGCGCCTTCGCGCAATTCAAGCGACAACCGCTCCACGGGTTCGACAACAACGAAAATCGCCTGCTTGGTATCGTTGTAATCGTACCGCATCAAAAACGTCGCTTTCTTTATGTTGTAATCCAGCTCTTCGGCGATCTCGCGCCGCAGCGCCTGTTCTTCGGTTTCCCCGTCATGCACGCCTCCGCCAAAAAGCACCCAAGTGTTTTTTTCGGGGTCTTCGTCGCGCAGCTGCAGCAACAACCTGCCCGCGCAGTCGGCTATTATCGCGCATGCCTTGGTCCTCTTCATATCACGGTCATTCCCCTTCGAGGACGCGGTGCATCAGGATGCCGCAAACATAAAAATCCAGCTTTTCCATTCCTTTTTCGATCTGTTTGATATCCATCTCGTCCAGGGCGCAATCGACCTGGCATTTCATTTCGGCCACATTCAAAGCCTGCAGATCGTTAATCGGCATATCCTTCAGCCGGCGCAGCGTGTCGGCAATCTTGCCGGACGCCATATCGGCCGCCAGCCGGCATCTTAAATTGGCAATTTCGTTTTGTTCCATTTTTTTGTGTTTTTTAAAAAGGATTACCGCCTTTCGAACAATTTATTCAACGGACTTTTATCGCGCGCATGCGTCGCCACCGCGTTGACGAACCCCAGTAAAATTCCCACCCCTGCCAAAATATAAAAACTGGTAAAAAGCTTACTGGCATCCGTCGACGGAAAAAGATCGCCGTAACCGACGGTGGTCAACGTGGTCACCGAAAAATAAAAAGAATCCAAGAAACTCCATCCTTCCGCGTAATGATAAAACGCGGCGCCGACCAGCAACGTGAACACGGCAATGATCATCAGCTCCATGAATTGCGAATCGCTGGTCACTTCCCAGATGGCCCTGAAAAAACGTTTTGCGCTTTTAAACATTTCCGTTAAATAATTGAAGATTGTTAATTTTAACATAAGCCGCCTCAAGCGAAAAATCAACACCGCCGCGGGCAAGAGCAAAACCGCCCCAAAGCTTTAATGGGGCGGTTTTTCCCGCGTTCCTTACTGCAGAAATTCGAAACCGCTCACGAAATTATCCATGTAGGTCGCGGCTTGGGTGGCCGGAGAAGCATCGCTCAACCCCCAATCGATACGGTCGATCTGAAGATTATAGGCGCCGGAAGCCCCTGCCAAAGGCCAGGATGCGTTAACGGTGAAAGTCGCGGTTGTGTTTTGGGAAATGCGGTAAGAGTTCGTCTGGCGGGCGGCGTTCGCGATTTGATACACGACACTGCTGACGGCGGCAGCGGTATCCGGATCGTTGTTCCTCACCGCCGCCACCCGGAACGCTCCGGTCAATGGCATATAGACGTCGCCGCCGCGAGCGGTCACCTGAATCGTGAACGCCGCCGAAATGGTTGACGGAGCAAAGCTTGACCGCGGTATTTGCGATGTCGACACATTCATGAAATTGAACACCGGCCCGGATTGCAACGCGAATTGGTCAAAACTTTGCGCCGAACCGCTCATATCGCCAACGGGCAAAAGCGAACCATTCGATCTTTCCACAACGAAATAAGCCGTTGAACCGTCGTCTGTTTGCAATGAGACCCGGTATGTTTTGCCATTGTCCGATCCGTCGGAAGCAAGCGTATCGTCGATCTTTATCATGAATTTTCTGGTCGTTCCCGCGCCGATTTCGACATTCATGTTGTTGAAATTGGCGATTCCCGTCTGTTGATTTGGGGTGGCAGAGGCGATAAGCGCGCCGTTATCGTCAAACAGATATACTGTTTGCGGAACCAAAAATCCGGTACCGGTCGCGAACCTGACGTTATTAATATCGCCAATCAAAAGGTTGTCATTCCTGGCGTTAACGTCAAAAACCAGTATCGTTGTTTCCGATATCATATTGCTGCTGTCGGCGACAAGATTCCCCACCGCCGGCGTATTCGGATCATTGCCAATGGTAAGCGTCGCGCTCGCGCTTAACGAACGGTTCACGTTAACGGTCCTCGCGACAACATTGTCGTTGCCGGGCGCGAAAATATTCAATCCCGCTTGGTCCATGGCGCGGATACCGTTGGCGATGGCAAACAGATTGACGTTTGTCGACGAATCCGTCAAAAGTCCAGAAGAGATGCCGCTTTGAACATCAACACGCACCGTGATTGTTCTCGTAGTTCCCTCTCGAACGACCACCGGGTTGTTAAAATCGGTCAAGTAAACCACATACCTGCTTGACGTGACCCGGGAAACCGTCGAATCGTTTAGATTTACCGAATCAATCAGCGTATTGCCTTCGTAAATATAAACCGCGGAAAAATAATTTTGCGGCCGCTCGTTGAATCCCAAAGCCAACCTCTGCACGCTCAAATCAGAATTGGTGGCCCGCAGCTGAATGCCCATGACCGCAACCTTGGAATTTCCCTCATAAACCCGCGTCCCATTGATCGGTGTTGGGTTTACGGATACGGTCAGCGCGCCTTCCCGACCGTTAATGACGATACCGCCGACAGTGCTACCGGTTCCCGGCGTTGTCGGGGTGGTCGGAGCAGTCGGGATTGCGGGAGCCAATAACAGATTATTGAGTTGCGCGCGCGTTGCCGTCCCCACAACCCCCGAAACGTCGGAAAACCCGGAAAGGGTGATGATACTGGAAAGATATTTGCTTTGAAAACGGATTACCGCCGCCCGCGTCAGGGGGCCAAAGTAAAACGTTTCCGCCCCTGGCGATCCGGCGCCGGCAACCGCTAAAATCGTGTCGGCGCTTTGGTTCAGAAACGCCTGGAGACACCTCACGTCGTTACCGGTCATCCCAAGGGTTAAATTTCGGGAAAACAATATTCCGCCGCACGCGGGCGGAGCGGCCGGCGCCGGCGCCGTGGCCGCACCCCCCAATTGGGCAATGAGCGCGTTGAGCTGCGCCTGCAAAGCGCGGATCTGCGCCAAAATATCGGCGCTTGTTTGCGCCCGTCCGGCGAACGGAAACGCGAGCGCGATCGCGATGAAAATCATGGCTTTGATTTTTTGGTTCATGGATTTTTTGCGGCCGCCTCCCGCGGACCGATAGTTTGTAAATAACAATTAGCAGAAATTTAATTAAACGTTGATTAAAAAAAACGGGGCGCTACCCCGTTTTTAATTCATCGCCCCCGATGGGATTACATTACCGGCGGAACCAGCTTCTCCGCCGGCACGTTGAGATTCTTGAAAAAATCCCTATCAATAACCGCGCCAAAACACGCGTGGCCCGCGGCATGCTCCCAGTTTTGCGGCGTCAAGTTGACTCCGGTCTGCGAAAAATACAGGTATTGCGGCCGGGGCAAATTCGGATCCGGTTTAAACTCAGTCTTGAAATCAGCGCAGATAGCGAAAGACAAATCGCCGGTAACCGAATATTCGTAAACCTTACCGGTTTCCGGATCCTTGGGGATCGAATAGCCCAGCACCTTCAAATCGTCCGCGCTCTTGGGCAGCTGGTTCTTCGACTGCCAGTAACGGACGACCGCGTCTTCCAGCTGCTGCAGGTCGCCCACGCGCTGCTCATCGAACCGCAGATCGCGCTGCTTTGCCGGGGTACCGACCAGCAAAAATCCGAAAATAATGCTGGCAAAAATTGCCGCGCCGGTTATCCACGCCAGCCTCCTGGGCTTTTCCGAAGGCAGTTCCCGTTTACGCAGATCCCACAAATAATAACCGAATACCGCCGCGGCCACCACCAGGATAACGATCAGTTTAAGGAAAAACTGGATTGTCAGGTCTCCTTTCAAAAAATTGTACACCAATGTCACCAGATCGATGATGATGGTCATCGCCGAAACGAAAAGCGTGATATACCACAACCATTTGCGCACCCCCGTCTCCCTTTTGGTCGGATCCTTTTTGAAGTCTTTGCCGATGATCCAAGAGATAAGGATATAAACCGGAAAGGTAACCGCCACCATCGAGGTTCCCCAGATCAAGGTGTTATAGATCGAACTGCCGTAACCGGGAACGTTAAGCTTGTCGGGAAAGGCGAAGTTGATGTACTGCCACCAAAGAGTGATGAATCCGATGACGCTCAGATAAAGCGTCGCGGCCGATAGAAGATGCAGAAACAGGTCTTTGGCGGTCTCTTTTTTTGTTGGTTCCATATTATTTATTTTTCTTAATATATTCGGCGACTTTTTCGGCGACCTTTTTGGTCACCAACGATTTCAATTCTTTATCGTTTCCGGCGCGAGCGGCTTCCCATATCGCGGTCGATGACATGTCCCGGAAACGCGGATTGGCAATAATGTAGTGGTAATGGGTAATGCCGTAATTGTCCCGGTTGTACCTTAAAATGTCGTTCTCATAAACGATATCGTCATCGTTGCGGATGCCCCGGATCATGACCAGCGCGTCTTTTTTGCCGCGTTTCTTTAAAAATTCGTCAATGGTTGTAACTTTAATATTCCTTCCCGGTTTATACGTCTTCCACATTTCAACACAATCCTTCGGAGAGAAAACCGGCCGGTCGCCCTTCAGAGGATTGGCCGAACAAACTACGGTGATTTTGCCAAACATTTTCGCCGCCTCTTTGGCCAATTCCGCGTGGCCGTAATGCGGCGGGCAGAATGTGCCCGGATAAATATAAATCTTTTTCATCGTTTTGGTTTTGTGTCTTTAACGAATTTTAGCACAATTCCGTTGATGCAGTACCTCATGCCGGAAGGCTCTGGCCCGTCGACAAACACATGCCCTGGTGCCACACTAAATTAATTTCATCGATTTAGAACGTTCAAATTATGCCAGATTTGTCCGAATGACGACGAAAGTGTATCCTGTGCGATACATTGAGGAGGAATGAGGGCAAAGATGGCATGATTTCAACGTTCCCTCGGGGCAGGATTTATTTGGCCAATCTTCGTCGTTGCTTGTCGCTTATGTATCGTTAAGATACACCTCACTCCTCGCGCCTAGAATCTTGGCCAAATAAATCCTGCTAAATCGGTGAAATTAATTTAGCGTGGCACTGGATGCGATTCGCACTGGGCGCACAAAACTTCGGTGCGCGCCATGCCGTGGCTGCTATCCTCTTCAAAAATCAGGTTCGCGCGCGCTATGGGTTCATAGAAACTTGGCCAGCCGGTGCCCGATTCGAACTTGGCCGCCGCGCGGAAAAGCGGCAGATGGCAGGCCGCGCAGTGGAACACCCCCGAATCATTTCTTTTTTTAATCTCGCAAGTAAAAGGCCTTTCGGTGCCTTTCTGGCGCATAACCGCATACTGCTCGGGCGTAAGCAGTTTTTTCCATTCGACCTCGGGTTTCTTTATTTTCTTTATCACGGTTTTAGAAGCGACGTAAATCTTTTTTTGAATTTATCCAGTTTCGGATTTATTATAACCTGGCAATAGGGCGCGTTTTTGTTTTTTGCATAATAATCACGATGGCAGTCCTCGGCCGGATAGAATTTTTCCAACGGTTTTATTTCGGTAACCGCCCGAAACCGGCCGCTTTCGCTCCATTCTTTTATAAAATTATCCGCCGCGGTTTTCTGCGCTCCCGTGGTATAAAAAATCGCTGAACGGTATTGCGGCCCTATGTCGTTTCCCTGGCGGTCAACTGCCGCGGGATCATGGATGGCAAAAAAAACCGTCAAAAGGCCGTCGAAATTGATGATCTCCGGATCATATTCAACCCGAACAACCTCGGCATGGCCGGTATTGCCGCCGCAAACTTTTTCGTAGGTCGGATATTCAGCCTTGCCACCCGCGTATCCCGGAATTGCCGCGATCACGCCCTTCAAGCGAGAAAAAATCGCTTCTGCGCACCAGAAACATCCTGCGCCAAATACCACGACTTCGCTTTTTTTTACGTTTTCCATTGATTATCTTTTACCGCATCCGCGCCGATTTTCAAGCCGGCCCAATATGATATATTAGTTTACCCAAGATTAATATTCGTTGAAACGAAAAATCCCTCTTTTTAAGGCGGGAATTAGGAATAAAAACCGGGCCGGGCGTTACTTTACCGCCACACTATTCACCGACCGATCGATGAAAGGCTGGCATGCGGTATCGAAAATGTCTTTCGGCGCGGCAAACGCGATTCCCCATGAATTGCCTTTACTGGTCAAAAAGCCGTAGGAAACGCTTTTTGCCGTGATCTCGCCGATTTTGGCTTCGCCGACGAAATAGGCGGTTTTATCGCCGATTTCCTTGGTAATAACGGTACTTTTTGTTTTTTCCACCTGCTCGGCCGCCCTTTTTTCGGTGAAATCCTTGAAGTTCTCGCCCTCGGGAAGCGCAGTCATGCTGATAATCACGTTGCAGTTGCCGTTAGCCACCGCCAGCTTGACGTTGGGCATACCCTTTAAATTTTCCTCCCCGACGTTTGGCCAATAAGGATATTGGACTTCGAAATCGTCAGCCTTATAAGTTTCGTATCTTTGATCACCGGTTCCGGAAAAAACCGGCGGTTCAGGCTCCTTGCGGTTGTTATTGCCGACAATTAAAAACCAAGCGATACCGGCCGCGGCGGCGATGACCAAGATCGATATCAAAATCTGGATTGTTTTTTTCATGTTTTTTATTATTTGGGTTGCAAATTCAGAAATTTCCCCATCTCGCTGACCACCGCGTCGCTGACATAATAGCCGGCATAATATTGGAGATGCACGCCGTCGGCGGTGCGAACCAACCTTCTTTTGCCGCTCGCATCCAATATGTAATCGGTGTAATTTCCGTTCTTGTCCGTAAGCAGCTCCCAAGTTGAAATGAAATGCGCGTTGGAATATTTAGCCGCCTCTTCCCGGAAAAGGGTGTTGAGGTGCGCGATCTTTGTTGCCAGCGACTGGCTTTTCATTATCGGTACCCCAATCACGAAGACTTCGCACTTGGCTTGAGTAAACAAATCCAGCATTTGGTCGATTCGTTCACGGTAGCGGTCATCCCACTTGCCGCTGCCATAGGTGGCCAGCACTTTGCCGTTGGGATCAATGACCGGATTAT
>JALOQL010000116.1 GCA_025453415.1 Minisyncoccota bacterium | reverse complement strand
AGCATTGAGATTGTCGGCAAACACTATCGCGGTTATCGAGTATTTGCCGAGTAACGCCGCCGTGTTCGCAAGGCAGGTTGCTCCGTTCCCGTTCGCGCCGTAAGCGATGCCGATGGCGACAGTCGTCTGGAATTCTTCAACTAATTTCAGGGTATCTTCCAGCGGATATTTCTTTTTGCCGCTACTGCTGATGATCAGCGGATCGTCACTGCCGACGGTGAAGTAAAGGCCGCGCTCTTTCAAAAGTGCTTCTCCGATCTTGTTCCGGAATTTTTTCACGTTCATTCCCGGAACGATTTCCGCGCTTATGGCTGATTGTATGCTTTTAAATAACAAGACTAATTCCTCCCGGATAATGTCTTTTTCTGCAACAACTATAATCAAACCCCGGATTTTCGTCAATAAAGCGTTCGTAAATAAAAAAGCGAACGCCGTCCGGGTAACACATTGCTTGCCGGTCAACGCTGCAAAAGCTTCATATGTCGGCTTTGTCGCCTTTTCACCCGCCAGTCAAAACCTCCGAGGTTTATCTTGGGATTTAAGCCTTGGGTTTTGGTTGCAAGGGACGCGGGGTCTGACCCCCACCGAAATTAAAATCCCCGGAAACCGGGGATTTTGAGTTTTAGGACTTCTTTTGCGGAAATTTTTCCAGCGGGACCGCTTTTTTCAGTAATTTTTGCTTCAGTTCGCAATATCTTTTTACCATGCCGCCGTCGGCGATCGGGATATCGCCCGTGAAAAGGCCGGCGGGGCTGTAATTGAGTATCAGCAATTTATCGTTGTCGAAAAGCCAGAAGTCTTTAAGATTGAACCCGCATCCGGCGATGATCTCGTTGTAATCGGCGGTCTCGATAAAGAAAAGCTCCTCGCCGTTATTGGCGGGGTTTCCCCGCCATATCTCGATTTCGCGCCGGATATAATCCGGCACCGGTGAGGGCACCACCCTCACGCGCCGAACCTTGACCCCCCTTTTCTTCGCGCTCGTCAGCGCCGCGGCCCATTTTTGCCGGTCTTTGGCGCTGCCCATCATGTTCGGATCGACAAAACTCCCCTTTGCTGCATTTCCCTCTTCCTTGGGAATCTTATATTCCGGGCGGCCCTCAAGCCGGAAAATGTCGGTTTTGGCATTTCCCCAGTTTTTGTCAAAGTTGTTCATATATTTTATATAGTAAAACGAGCGCCCCGGCGCTCTCTCTTACCTTGACCATACACCTTTTTGCAAAAAATGCACTAAATCCCCCCGGAGCAGGGTTTTTGAAGAACGTTTTCACGGCAAGCAAAAACCGTTTTTGCGTCCTATTCCGCCCAGCTGACGCAATTTTCCCGGTATGATTCGTCGGCGATTTTCTCGCAAATCTTCGGATCTTTCATATAGTAAGCAACGCTGTGGTAGCAATTATCTTTCAGATAGTCTCGCGCCACCAATCTGTCGCACAGGTCGGATCTTTTCATTGATCTTGCCAAATCAATATAGCAATCATCGCGATTTTTCGCTTCGGCTATAGCTTCACATATCGAAAGATCGCTTTTTGCCTCGGCCAAATTGCTCCAGCATTCATCCTTGGCGTCCTGATCGGAGCTGCGGTCGCATATCGAAATGTCAAGCTTGGCGACGGCGACATTGGCATAGCACCAATCTTTGTACCAAGTGTCCGTGATTTTGGGGCAAATCGATTCGTCTTGGGCGGTTCTGGCCGCTTCGCGATAGCAATCGTCTTTGGCGTTAAGGTCGGCGTAAGGTACGGGTATGCGGTCGCATACTGAAGCATCGGCGGTTACCCGCGCGACCAGAGCATAGCATTTTTCCTTGTCCGCCTGGGGCAAAGTTTTGCAGGCTTCGGCATTCTTTTGCTCCATTGCTACCGCCGAGTGGCAGAATCCGTTTAGATCGTATTCCAAATTATTGTCGCAGATGGAGGCATCGTTTAACACGGCCGCGATATTTCCAAAACAAGGGCTGCTGATGATAAAGTCCACATTTTTGCAATATTCGATGGCCTCCGCGACTTCTTCCTCGGTGTATTTTTTGTTAGTGGTTGGGGCGGCCGTCTTTTTGGCATTCTCCGCACTGGGCGAATTTTGTGCCGGCGCCGCGGTTTTTGAAGCTTTGTTCGAATAGGCCAAATAGGCCGTCATTCCGACAACAACAAAAAGCAGGACTACGAGCAACAACACCAGTTTATCGGTTTTCATTTGTTTTTTGTTTGTTTGATTGATTATAACAAAAAACGGTTCATATTCCGGTTTAAGCAATATGGCGTTTAAAACCAGTTTCGCAAACTCATATCGCTTCTGCTTGAATTACGGGTTCCTCAACATGCAGTTGTAATTTACGAGGCCGTTTTTTTCTGCGAAGATAATTTCGGATACTATCCCAGTCCTACCTATGATTCAGGCGCTCTATGGTATCCCAATCTTTTTTGTTTTTATTGCGATGCTGTAAATCAAATTCTTTAACGCAATAGACGCACCTTTTGTCGCGTGCGCGAATTTCTCGTTCGTCTTTTTCGGTTATTGCGTATTTGTTGGCCATAAAATCATTCTGAATACGAGCTTTTACCTCCACGCCAAATAAACAAAAGTATTTGTTTACAACCATACCACGGCCTTTCCCGCC
>JALOQL010000034.1 GCA_025453415.1 Minisyncoccota bacterium | reverse complement strand
AGTTTATTGCAGTGACCAAGCTGGAGTGGCGAAACTGGCAGACGCATCGGCCTTAGGAGCCGGTGGGGCAACCCGTGAGAGTTCAAATCTCTCCTCCAGCACAATTATTGATGGCACATGAGCTTTTCCCGCTTGAAGCTGGTTATGTCGCGGTAATTATTTTCAATAACTGTTTTTAGTTCGGGGTTTTCTTCCATTCGCGAGAGCAGGTTTTTATAGATTTGCACAAGCTTAACATTTTCGTGCGAAAAAAGTATTAAATTATGGCCTGCCATCAGCGCTTTTGAAATTGCCTGCGGAAGATTTTGATTTCCGGCGAAAGGCATGTTTGATATATCGTCGGTTATTACCATTCCTTTGTAGTTTAACTTATTTCTTAATAAGTCGGTGACAATAGCTTTGGAGATTATTACTGGGTTGTCTGGATCGATATTTTTGTAAACGGCGGTATTGGTCATTATAAAATCCGCGCCCGAATCAAAACCATTTTTAAAGAGGGAGACTGATTTATCGAAGGTGTCATTATCGATGTCATCGTTCAAATGGTTGCTGTGGGGATTATCCGCAAATACGCCTAATCCCGGAAAATGTTTTAATGTCGCGTAAACACAATTTTTTTTTAAAGTATCAACAAATTTGTCGTTAAATTTTTCGAAATCTTCCAGGTCGTTTTTAAGTATTCTTTTTTTGATAAAAGATTCGCCGTTGAAAGGATAGTCCATAATAGGGGCAAGATCGACATTTATGCCAATATCGGCCATTTTTTTAATATCATTTTCCATTTGTTCCCATCCGGGGGTTATGACGCCGAACATGTTTTTAAAGAGACCTAACCTTGAGGCTCCTCCAGGCTCTTCGTCAATCATGATAAACAGCGGTTGCCCTGTAGCTTCCTTAGCCCACGATTGGAGATCGGAAATCAGCTTTTTGAGCTGATTGTCGTTTTTGATGTTTCTATCGTAGATGACAATGCCGGACGGCTTGATCACTTCCAGGTAGTTTTTCATGCTATCGTCAAAATCGTATCCGTAAACGCCAGTAACAAAGTTTTGCCCTAAAATTATTTTTGGTGAAATGGTGCTTGCCGCGGGTTTGCCGGAAACGGCCTCTCTTGTAATCGGGGTGCTACTTGTAGCGATAAAATCGGGCTGATAAATAACTTCAGCGAGCAATTTTCGCTGGTCATCCGCTTGTTTTTTTTGAAAATTAATTGCCTGAACCTGCAACAATGTTATTGCGATATAGATGAGCGTAATAACGCCATATAAAATTAATATTTTTGGAAATTTCATAAAAGGTAAAATTGATTAATATAAATCCCGTTCTGGGGCGGTTGGTAACTTCTGGGGCAAGAGTTTGAGAAATCGGGGGTTCCCAGTAAGATTTATTCCAGAAACCACGCACTTCTGCGGCGCCTGGGTAATTTATTCGCAATTATTGAAGATATTAAGCACTTTTTTCTTTTTCTCGCGCACGATCTTGGGAATGCGGATGGTCAGGATGCCGTCTTTCATCGAGGCATCGGCGCGGCTCGAATCGACTTCCACCGGCAGGATTATCTTGCGCGAGAAATTTCCCCAGTAGCATTCCTCGAGGAAATAGTCGCCGCTATCCTGCAGGGGATTGGCCCGGTCGCCTTTGATGGTGACCATATCGTCTTCGATGACCACGTCCAGGTCTTCCACCTTTATGCCGGCGATGGCCGACTGGATCACCAGATCGTTTTCGGTCTGGTACATATCGACGACTAGTTGCCCTTCGCCGTTGAGCCAGTCACTTTCCGCCGGTTGAGTAGTTTTTTTTGGCATGGCTTTTTTGGCCGTTTTTTTAGCCGGTTTATCGGCGTTTTCCGGTTCTTCGGTTTCCGGTTCCTCGTCGAGTTGGCTGATCTGGGTGATCATCCTTTTTTGCGGAACCGCCCGGGTCTTGTTGGCCTCGTCCAGGGAGGGAATGCCGGTTTTTTTGCCGACCTTATAGGCGGCAAAGGTCGCGGCGGCAATATCGTTTTGCTCGTCGTCGGGGACGTTTCCCGGGTTTGCCGCGGCCGACGAGATTGGCGCCGCGCCGGCGGCTTGTTCGTTCATCCCTTTCCTGAGTTTTTCCAAAAATGAAGGCATATTAATTTTTTGTCCTGAATTTTTGCTTGGGCGACAGCCGCATATCACACACGCTTTTCGTGCGCCCAAGCTGGGTAAACTGGACGAAAAGCGTGACCGCCAGCGTGAAGATTATCGCCAGCGGTATGAATAGGTACGCGAAGTCGCTTTCGCTTTTAATTATAGAGAAATTGTACAGGCCGTGCAAGCAGCTCACGGTGACAAACCCGGTTGCCAGAAGCCGCATTTTCTTTTCGCGATGGCAGAATGTCATGGCCATGTAATAACCGAGGACGCCCGAGCACAAAGTGTGCAGAAGGATGGCGCTCAGCGACCGGAATACCGACAGGGACATGAGCTGGAACGCGCCATCGGCATGCAAAAGGAAAGTATTGCCGACGATCTGTTCCTGCACCGTGGGAAGGAGGAACAGCAGGTTTTCCACCGCGGCGAATCCCAAAGCCGAAACCACCATATAGATTACGAAATCGACGGGCTCGTCCAGCTGTTTATTTTGGTTTACGGCCTGCTCCTTTATCCAGACGGCGAAATATTTTGAAAATTCCTCGATGAAAGCGATTGCCAAGATATTGGTGGCGATGATCGCGATCGTGGCGGGAAGGTTCAGCATGCCGATGGCGTTGATCAGGAAAATTTCCATTGCCACTGCCGGCACGGTCATCAACGCCCCGATCAGGAAGACCGCGAGGATTTCTTTTTTAGGTTCCTGGTGCCGGTCTTGCTCGACGTAAAAGAAGAGCCACAAAAGACAGGGGACGACTCCGGCGAGAATATAAACGAGGAACGAGCCGACCGTGCCTGAAAGCGAATAGATCGCGGCCGCCGCGGCGCCAATATTGAGTTCGTTGACCATTACTACTATTGTATCAAAAAAAAGGCGAAATGGTCTATAATGAAAAAAAACGGAATGTCTTCGGCAAGGCAAATATTTCTTTTGGTACTGATCCCGCTGGTTGTTTGCGGGATATTTTTGGTTGTCCGCGCGGCCGGGCTATTTTTGGGATTTGGCTTGAACGGGCTGACCGCGGCACTGGCGCCGGCGCCGGCCACGGACGTTGCGGCCGACCGGATGCCGGCGGACATTTCGCGTTTGCGGCCCACGATCGAAAAAACCGGCATGGTTGTGAAAATAAAACTCAAGCTTGCCGGCGCGGACGCGGTATTGTTCTATGCCCGCGGCGGCGCGCTGGCCGGTTCGCGATATATCGGGCAGGGCGTGGCTGTTGGTGGCAGCTGGGAGTACGATCTTGATCTGTCGGGCAATTTGCTTCCCAATGGCATTTACCGCATCTGGGCGCAGGCGCGCCGGGGCGACGACGTGCGCAAGACCGCCGAATCCTTGCTGACAGTAAGCGTTTTATCGGGAAAATCAGCCGGTGTTGCCGAGTTGGACGAAAAAATTGCCCAGAGCAATTATAAAATCGATTTAGTTAACGCCGAGATCGCCGCTAAAACCAAATCGGTCGCGGATTCGATCGCGCAAATCCTGGGCGGGTTGCAAGCGGAGGGGGAGAATGTCGCGCGTTTCGCCGATACGTCGCGGGCGATCGGCCAGCTTGATGCCGCGGCCGAAGAAAAGATTAGTGCGCGTGAACAGACCGCCGACAGAATAAGGTTGGGCGAAGCCCGTATTTCAAAGGAGGGCAACAATGTTTTGCCGCTATTGAGGAATGATGAACTGGCCGAACTGGCCGAACTGAAAAAACAAAAAGACGCGCTCGATGCGGAAATTAAAAGCACCAACGAAAGCATTAATCAAAAAAACCGCGACATTGAATCGCTCAATACCGCGATCCTGTCGGTGATCTCCGGCGAGGAAGGCAAGCGGGCGGCCAAAAAGAAGCTGGAGGAGCTTGGGGGTGATGTTGAGGGCCTGCAAAAAGAGATCGTGTCGTTGCAGGGCGCGATGAGCGCCGATTCCGATGGCGACGGTGTTAACGACGTATCGGAACTGAAGGGCGGTACCGATCCTTTCAACCCTGACACCGATGGCGACGGCTTGCTTGATGGCGATGAAATAACCAATCGGTTGGATCCGTTCGAACCCGATGAAATCGCACCCGCCGGTCCCGTCGACCCGCGCCCGGCCGCGCCCCGAATGGCCGATTTTTACCGGGTTACGACGGTATCTTTTGTCGGGGAGGGGGCGGCTCGTCGGATCCGCCTGGAGGGAACCGCTCTGGCGCGGTCATATGTCACTTTATATATTTATTCGGTGCCGATCGTGGTCAAGACAAGGGCCGCCGGGGACGGCCGATGGTCCTATGATCTGGATTATCCTTTGGTCGACGGCCAACACGCGGTTTATGCGGCGCGGATCAACAGCCTTGGGGAGGTTGAGGCCCGTTCGCTGCCGTTGATCTTCGAGAATAATGGCGACAATATCGAGGCGGTGACCGCAGCCTTGGCCGAACCATTACCGCCCACGGTCGGGGAGCTCAAAATGAGCTTCCAATTTTCCGTGGCCGTGGCAATATTATTGGCGCTGGCCGCGGCCCTGGCAGTCATCGGCTTAGTCGCCCGCCATTATCAAAAATCGTAGCCATTTACCGTTATTTCCATGTGCAATTGAAGGGGTTTAACCCCTTCAATTGCCAGAGTCTTGTAGTGGGAGTGGTTAGGCTTGACACTAGCGAATTAATCGTGGTATAATAAGAGGTGGAAACAAGAGAAAGATGTGCTCCTTATAACTTAAATATCCGGTGGATTTTTGAGTTGTGGGCGCGCCTCTGTTGAGGTGATTGTCGATGCAAAATATGCGTAATTTTGTAGGAGCGGCATTGACGCTCCTGACAGTGGTGTGCGCCTTGAGCACACTTGGTATCGCGGTTGATTACAAAATTCCGTTATCCACGGGCGAGGTATTCAGATTCTCCTTACCTGCGGACGCGAATATCACCACTTCATTATATGATTTGGGGATTGCTCAAATGACTTCGATGGTCGAGGTTGTTGAGGTGGGGGGTGCGGTTAGTCTTGTAGAAACGCCTTTAACCGGGAAGATCTATAAGGCAACTGTGGCAATGGGTCTTTTTAACGATTCGACCGGCGCGACTGCTATCGTCGAGATACTCCGTTTTGACCCGGTATCTCCTGAGGCAGCTGTTACGGAACGTGCCTGCTTATATAAGCTCGTTTCCATGACCCAAGATCAAGTAGACTATGGGGTCACGAAGGGGAAATTCGCCGGTGTTGAGGCGGATATACATACGGTATACAATCCGCTGTCCGGCAAGGATAATGCCGGAATGGTGAGCATTCGCATTAACAACAACACAACGATCAACGTGTTGGCGGATCAGCCATGGTTCGAGAGTTTGAGAACTTCTTTGAGGGGAGGCAGCTTACCAGGCGCCTCCTAAATTATTTTTTATAAGGTATTTCGAAAGAAATTTTTTCGGCGGGAGCCGTTTTTGTTTTATTGATTAAAAAAATAGTTTATAATGAAATAATATAATTTTTCGATGCGATCATATCGTAGGAATTTTTTTTTCATGGAATTGGTATTGTTGGCAACAATTATATTTTTTGTTTTATTTGCATTTCGGTGTTCGGAAGTAAAAGCGCAATTTGGCGGTGTGACAAATAATATCGGTAAAGTTGGTAATCCTGCGGTGCGTTACGTGACTCCAACAAATACGGGTAATACAGGCGTTGGTGGTAAATTGTTTGGCACTTTCAGCAAGGATGGCGTTGCCGGCGGTTCGGGTGAAGGCGGTGAAGTTCAGCTGACGCCGGAAGAAATATTTGAAATTCAATATCGGCCGGTCATCGATTCGTATTTGGCCACCGGCGATATCGGGCCGCTTCAGCAGCTGATGCTCGGCGCCGAAGGGCAGGCCTTCATGCAGAAAGTTATGGAAACCCAGCCGGAATCCGATTTGGCGAGGGGTCTTTCGGGTCTTAGTAGTGCTCTGTCGCAGGATTCGGTTTCGGCCGGCAGCGCTGCAATTAAAGAAAACGTCAGTAAGATTTCAAGCAGTGTGCCAATTTATAGCGGAGAAACAAACGATAATGGCGGGGCGGCGGCCGATTCGTTGTTGGTTGGCGTAAAAGACGAGGAGAGCGATGGTTCCGGAGAAGGTACCGAAAGTGCCGGCGAAGCAGCTGCTTCCGATGAGCCCGAAGACGGCAATCAAGTTCTTAACGTGGGCGAAAAAAAATCGGGCGAGGAGGCGCCTGGAAGCGGGGAGAGTGCCGCCGGATCGGAGGTTGGCGATACTGCCACCGAAAAAGCGATAGATTCGGTCAGCGATGAGGCGGTTACGGTTCTTAAGATTACGAATGTCGTTGATATGGAGGATGCGGCCGCGAGTGAAGGTGTTGACGCTGGCGGCGTTACCCAAGAAGCCACGATCACTTTGGGCGATTCGGTCAATCCCAGCATAATTACGCTGGGAAAAAAAGAAAGCAGTACCCAAAACAAGACTGCCGTTGTTGGCGCCGGTGCCAAGGATAGCGGAAATGTCGATACCGATAATGCCGCCGGGGCCGAAACCGCGGATACGCAGAGCGATGAGGAGCCGAAGATTATCGTGCTTGGAGGAACGGAAAAACCCGCGGTCATCCGTCTTGGCAACACTGAAAAACCGGCGACCGTGGAAACCAGCACCCTGGAAAAAGACGCCGCCGGCAACTATATAAAGCCGGCAACGGTTGAAACCAGTACTTTGCAGAAGGACGCCGCCGGCAACTATATAAAACCGGCGACCGTGGAAACCAGCACCCTGGAAAAAGACGCCGCCGGCAACTATATAAAGCCGGATACGGTTTGTATCGGTACTGCCTGCAACAATAATAACAGCACCGCGGCGGTTGTGGTTGATAATAACCAGACCGATAGTGCGCAAATCGGAGGCATTCAAACCGGAGGCAACCAGCAGCATTCTTTGGTGGTTTATTTTGACGAAGAACCGAGCGTTCCTTCGACCATCGTCTCGCAACCAACCGACAGCAAGATCGCGGCGCCGGTTGAAACGGGGTCCGGCGGAACAGTTGCCGCGGCAAGCTCAGGGACAGGGTCGGGCCAGCAAGCTGTGGCGAGTAATTCGGCGGCCGCGAGCAACTCGTCGACATTGGCCACGATCGCCGACGTTCCGGTCGTTACCGCCCAGGAAGCCAAGCTGACGCTGACCGCCAGCGGTAATGTTTTTGAATTGCAATTGGAGACCGCGGGCGCCGACAGCGTGGAATTTTATGTTGTGGGCGGCATGCTGAGCGCGCCGCTCTATCTGGGCAAAGGAACGTTGTCCGGGAATAACATCTGGAAATTCAAATTGGATGCGACCGCCAACTCCTTGCCGAACGGCGATTACCGGGTCTACGGCCAGGTCAATAAAAGCGGCGTTGCTTCTTATAGGAGTACCGAGATTTCTTTTTCGATCAATTTCGTCGCGCTGCCGGTTGCCAGCGAACAGCAGAAACAAGAGCTGGAACGGGGTATCGTGGAAAGCACGACCGCGATCAACGAAACTAAGGTTCAGGTAACCCAAGCGGTCCAGGAAACCGCGCGGATTTTCGGCGGCGGGACTGCCACGGCCGGAACGGACAAGGATATGGAACAGATCGCCCAGATGGTGCAGGACATTGAGCAGTTGAGCGACCTGCTTACCCAAAAAACCGCGGAAAACGACGATATTAACGTAAGGATTGCCAAGATAAAGAAAGATATTGCCGGTCTTCCTGCCGACGCCATCCAGGTGATTCGCGCCGACATGGAAAAAGAACTTCAATATTACACCGAAGAAAGCCGCCGCGTGACGGAAGAGATATCGGTCATCCGCATGGCAATCACGCAAAAGAACAAGGAGAAGGACGATTTCATCGGCAAACTCCTGGCCGCGGCAAAAGGGAAGGCCAACGAGGCTCAGATAAAGCAAAAGATACAAGAGTTTGCGCAGGCGATCGCGGACCATGAAAAAAAGAAGATCGAAAAACAAAAGGTCTTGCGCAAAGACAGCGACAACGATGGCTTGACCGACGCGCAAGAAATCCTGTTGGGAATCGATCCGCTCAATCCCGATACCGACGGAGACGGCCTGCTCGACGGCGACGAAGTGGCGCATAGCCGCGATCCCTTGACCGCGGATTATTCCGGGGTGGCGGATTACCACGATCCGCGCGACGTTGCGCCCCGGAACACGGAGAACTATTATTTCGACGAAAAAGAAGGCGTAATGGCGGTAAAACTTGCCGACGGCCAATCCGCCATCTAGTTCCAAGGCCATGGATTGCCAAATACCTATGTCACGTTGTTTGTTTATTCGGCGCCTGTGGTGGTCGTGACCAAGACCGATGCCAACGGCCATTGGACCTATACGCTCGATAAGCCTCTTGTCGATGGCCAGCATACCGTTTACGCAGCCTTGACGAACAGCGACGGCGAGATTCAGGCGCGTTCCGAGGTCATGGTATTCATGAAAAACGGCAATAACGTGACGCGCGCTTATCAGGAGGCTTCGATCGCGGCATCGACGAAAAAACTGCAAAACAATTTTGCGATCGCGATATTCTTCATTGTCGGGCTGGCGGTCGGCGCTGCCATCCTGGTGATTGGTTTTGCGGCCGCACGGGCCAACCGGGGCGGCGGGAAGGGAAGTGGAGTTAGTTAACGCTACCCGAAATTGAACGCAGGGAAAACTAATTTCACGATTCTAACATTAAGATAAAATGGTTTTTTGAGGATGAATTTTTCCATCAAGGAATTCCTAATCGATACTTTCGATTTTATCCGGCAAAATCCGGCGATTTCGTATTCGCTGCTTCTTATCGTGGTTTTGCCGCTGGTTTTGTATTATAACACGACTTCGATCATTAATAGGCTGGGTGATGACGGTGCGGTGGGGCAGAGCATCAATGACCAGGCCGCGATCAACCGCGACCTGCTGACGATGATGCTTTTACCCGCTTTTCCGGGCAAAGATTCTCTGGACCAGGAAAAGCTGCAGCGTATCGTCGATTCGGTCGCGACCTACGGCAACGATCCTGCCGGCACCGATGGGGCAACCACTACGGCGGCCGACGAGGGTACGAAATTGGAGAACATCCGGGTTATCGTCCGGGATGATTATATTTTCAAGGCGGTGGCGGCGCAGGATCCGCAGAAGGTCGGCAAAGCGATCAATACCGATCCGTCGTTGAACGGCGAAAATCTCATCGCTTTGGCGTGGGCAAGCGCAAAAAAGGATTATGGCGCCCAGATCGAAGAAGCGGGTAAAAAATATTTCCGTATTGCCAACCCCTTAAGAGACCCGGCAACCGGAGAAGTCTATGCGGTGGTCACCGCGGATATTTCAACCGACAAGATCATGACCCAGATAAGCGCCACGATCATACAGGCTTATATTATTTTGGTGATAGCTATCCTTTTGAGCCTGTTCCTTGTTTTCCAGCATACGCGGCTTTTTTCCTATGTCGGGTTGTCCAAAAAATTGCTGGCGCAGAACAAGGCCAAGGATGATTTCATCCGCATGGCCACGCATGAATTGCGCGCTCCGGTAACGATCATGAACATGTATACCGAAACCCTGAAGGAGGAGCTAGCGCCGGTCGTCAACAAGGACCAAAAGGAATATATCGAACGCGTCTTGATGTCCATCCATAATTTGCGCGATTTGATGTCAGATATCCTTGAGGTGTCCCATATCCAGCAGGGTCGGACTGATTTCAAACCGGACAAGATTCAGCCGGCGACCATTATCAAGGAGATCGTCAATGGCATCAGGCCGAAGGCCGTGGAAAAGGGTTTGAGCCTGGTTTTCGAGGGTGAGGATTTTCCGCATTACATCAATGTCAACGAGGTGTGCTTCAAACGTATCATTACCAACCTGGTTGAAAATTCCGTCAAATATACTCCGGCCGGCAAAGTCACGGTTTCGATCAAAGCCGAGACCGCCAAAAAGCGCGGCGTGATTACCGTCCAGGACACGGGGTTGGGCATATCGGCAGAGGGCCAGGCGCATCTGTTCGAGCAGTTCTACCGCGTCAAAACCCAGGATACCGAGAGCATTCCGGGTACGGGCCTGGGGCTGTGGATGTCTCGCGAAATGGCGCGCCGCATGGGCGGCGACATCATGCTGGAAAGCATCGAGCATATGGGGTCAAGGTTTTTTGTCTGGTTCCCGCTGGCGGACAAGTAAGAGAAGCGTAAAGCGAAAAGTGCAAAGTGCAAAGTAAAATTACGCCATTTGTTTTTTGTATTTGAGGTCGTTCCTCGGCGTACGCGCCGAGGTGCGACCTCGGCAAACTTGTATTTGTATTTTAATTTGCATTCTTATTATGTTCGTGGTAAAAAATCATATTGTCCTTTAAAATTAATCCTTTGGAGGCAATGC
>JALOQL010000033.1 GCA_025453415.1 Minisyncoccota bacterium | reverse complement strand
AGTATTTCTGAGCCATGACGGCATAATATCCGGTATTGTAGTTAACTTCACTTGTCCAGCCAGCTCCGGCAACACCTGGGTCAAATGGCAACGCGGGGACATAAGTCGGCGTTACGCATCCCAAATCCGCCGTTGACGTTGCATTGATCTCTGCCGCGCCAAAAGTGTTCCAGTTAGGAGTCGCCCCACCGCAAGTAATCGGGTTTGGGACGGCCGACGTCGCTATTGGGATTGCGCCACTCGCGCAAACAAAGGTTCCTTTATTGTCAGCAATATTCTGGCCGATCGCGTTCAAAATTGTATTTACATTTCCCGTGCGCTGGGTGTTACGGCCTTGGGCGAACTGGCGAGCCGGATTTACCGCAATAATAACAATCGCGGCCAAAAGAGCTATCAAGCCGATAACGACCAAGATTTCAATGAGCGTGAACCCATTTAATTTTTTTGTTTTTTCTTTTTGCATGTTTTTTAATTATAATTTTTAACCATTCGACCTTTATATTATTAATCGTTGGACGGTTATTTTTCCCGCCATGAAGTGATGATTATATTTTGCTCAACCCCGACCGGTAGCGCATATTGAGGGTCATAGATTTCTAAATCGACTTGCAATTTGCTATAGGAGCCCTTGTAATCGGCATTGGTATTTATGACCGCGATTTTTTTATGACCGGCATCAAAACCGAAAGACGGATCAAAAAATATTGGCGCGATATCGCAATGGCCGAACCCGACGACAAAATCGGTTTCTGCGCCGGGATAATTTGGATTTTGTGAAAGTTCCAAAAGGGCGTGATTGACACAGGACTCGGCCAATCCCTTGCTGACTCGCTTGTATTCGCCGTTGAGCGAATCAAAGCGCGAATAAAACCCGGCGCGAGCGGCGGTAAAAGCCAAGCACGTCATGACCAATGAAATTATGATCGAAGACAATAAGGCTATATACCCCTTGTCGCCTTCATTGAAAAAATTTTTGCCCATATGAAGCTATTTGCGAATATAAGCAGTCGAACCGAATCTTGAAATCAGGTTCGCGCCGCCAGGAGATCGGCTCACCAGATCAAAACGATATTCGATACCGGCGACACCGTTTTCGGAACCGACAACCGCAAAGGACAGGCTATCGACCAAGGTATTGCCGTTATTCAACTCGGCGCCGTGCGCACCAACGATACGCACCAAATTACCTCCGGCGGCGGCGATCGTTGAAGTAGCGCCGTCCCACGCAGTGACCATCAACGTCTGCGGATCGTTAATATGGCTGCTTTTGGAACAGGAAACCGCCAAATTTATCTTTGCCATCAGGAATTCACCTTCCTCCTGCATCATCGCCCGAGCATGGTTCTTCCCGCTGGTTTCCAGTATGAGATAAGCTGCCGCGATAATCCCGGAAAAAATCACGCCGAAAAGCGCCAGATAAACTGTTGCCTCAATCAACGTGAACCCCGATTGCCGCTTCGTATTTTTCATGGACGAGGTACTATTATGGAAAGATAGCCGTTTTTTAGAATGTCGGTCGAACCAATAAACAAATAATTACCTTCACCATCAAAAACCGGTTCATAAATCGGGCTGCCATAAGTTCCCGAGGCCAACGGCATCGCCCCCGATTGTCCGATGGTGGTTGAATCGGAAATATCGAGAACTTTTAATTCCTCCGGCGTTAGAACGAACGCCAAGGCCGGCAAAGACGCTGACATATCAGGCTCGGATTTGCCGCGAACAATAACGCCATCCACGCTTTTAGCCGAACCGGAGTAAGAACCCAATATCGGCAAAATCGCAGTCGCCGGATCGGTCGCGTCCAAAACATAAAATTTGGCACCGTCGATACCCGCGACAACTTTCGTCCTGCCAAGATAAAGCGAATCGCCCACCATCGCCAGGCTTTTGCCGTGGTTATCGCTGCCGTCAGCCGCTTGCATATTAAAATTACCGACTTCAACCGGAAAAGACGCGTTGCTGATATCCAAAATAATCAGATTGCGGTCATCGGCAGTCGCCAAATACGCATAATTCCCCTATACATAAATATTGTTTATATCGTGCCCCAACCCGCCAGTAACCGGCCAATGGCCGACTTCGCCGGCCAATAACGGCTTGCGCACGTCGATGATACTGAATTCCGGAGTACTACTTGCCGCCTTCAATCCCAGAAAGATATAGCCATTTTTATAAAAAATACTGTTGCCGTGCGCGTGGCCGGTCGCCTCAACGCTTTTGACGAGTTGAGGAGGGTTCGCGCTGACATCAATGATCTGCAACTGTTTGTTGACGTTGCTGGCGCTGGCAACATACGCATAAGCAATCCCCGTTGACGGATCCTGCGCAACTGCCACGGCGTTCAACCCGGTCAAACGGGTCGGATCGTTATCGAGATTACCGAGCGCTTCCAATTTGGGATCGTCCGGATTGTTGACATTTATATTAAAAACGAAAAATGTCGGAGTTGTTGTCGCCGAAGTCTTTCCCACGGTCACATAAAGCTTGCCTCGGTAAGCGTCGACATCGGTGATCGGATAATTATCAGCCACTCCGGTTAAGGACGAAAAGTTAGAAAATGTATTTTTTTGTTCCGGATCCGTCCAATGGGCCGCGTCCGGCAGCATGACCGAACTCCCCGTATCGCCGCCCACGGCATTATTGTAATTAGTTACCAACACCGATAACGCGGTTGCGCCATACCGGACGGTATCCTCCGGAAATTCCACGACGGCGGTAATCAATTTCGCAAAATAGTCCGTCTGCTCCACATCAACCCGATACGTGAAACCGTCGGCATCTGAAACTTGCCCGACCGGGTTTACCAGATTAAAATCTTTGCGGCTGTCGGCCTGGGATTTTTCCAGCAACCCCTTAGCGATGTCTAACGCCTCATTATTGCTGCGGCTGTCGGCAATCATCGTTTGGCTGCCGAAAGACAATGCCACCACCGCAGTCAGCGTCAAGACCAACAAAAACATCGCGATGAGAATCTCGAGCGCGGAAAAACCTTTTTGCGATGTCCTAAAACGCCAGCCTTGAGTCATGTTTTATAATTACCGCAAATCATCAAAAATTTACTAATTTGCCCAATCGATCCGGCCTTCGAAATTAACTTCGATCGTCGAATTCCTTCCCGCATCATCGGTCAGGGTAACGCTTGTGGAAGTTGCGCCCCCGGCAAGCGTGCCGTCCAGCCGGTTAAAGATTATCGTCGTTGTCGCGCCCGCGACCACCGTACCACTGTCGAACTCAACAAATTCATTCACCGGCATATCGCACTGACTGTAATCAATCAATCCTTGAGTAATCTGAAATATCACGACGCCCCTGGCCGCGGGAGAAAAATACACGCCATGGGATTTCCCATCAACGCAAGCCGTACCCTGGCAGATGCTGTTCAAAGAAAGACTGCGGGCGCGCTGCAACGCGCTCAAAGCCGAATCGCGGCTGTTGCGAAACGCGCCGCCGCGCATGCTATCCATGGTCATCGCTAAACCGAGAGCGCCAACCAGCGCCAGCAGACCCATGACAATGGTCATTTCCAAAACGCTGAACCCAGTATCGAAATCAATTTGGCGAAGGTTGACCTTATCAGACATCTTAAAGGTCAAACCTCCCAAAATTGTTTTAATTGTGCAGGCTCTGGGTGATGCCATAGATGGGGGTAATGATTGAAAGCGCGATGAAACCGACCAAGATCCCCATGAAGATCATTAACGCCGGCTCAATGCTGGTGGCAAGATTTTTGGTGGAATTGTTCATTTCGTCCTCGTACATTTCCGACAGGTACATCAACGAGGAACCCAAATTTCCGGTCATTTCGCCCACGCCCACCATCTGCGACACCAGTGGCGGGAAAAGCAGCCGGTCCTTTTCCATGTTCTCTCCCAGCGATTCGCCACGCGCGATACTTTCGGCCATGTGCGTGAACGCCGCCTTGTAAGCCGCGTTACCGACGGTATCGCCCACGATATTTAAAGCCTGGATAATGCCAATCTCGCTTTTCAAAAGCAGCGAGAACGTCCGCGAAAAATTGGCGATATAATAACTACGGAACATCCCTCCCAGCAGCGGGATCCGCAGCAAAAAACGTTCCCAACCGAACCGTACCGATTCGATGCGCAGCATCAAGCCCCATCCGATACTAAGGATGATCGCGCCGCACAAAAAATATAACCAATAAGCCTGCATCGCCAAACTCACCGCGACCAATACCTGCGTGCTCCAAGGAAGCTGGGCCTTGAAACTTACGAACACCGGCAAAATCTTGGGAAACACATAAGCCGTTAAAAGGATGACTATGCCGATGGTCGCCGCCACGATAAATGACGGATAGATGAGCGCGCCCACGATCGCCCGCCGCAACTCCTGTTTTTTCTTGAGTTCATCGGCCAGGTAATGCAGGTTTTGCACTAAAGTGCCGCTGGTCTCGCCCACCAGGATGATGCTGACGCCAAAATGCCCGAAAACATTCTTGCAGTTTTCCATAGCCTTGGCCAGCGACTGCCCTTTCTCGATGGAGCCGCGCAGATAGCCGATAATCTGCCGCGACCCGCGCGATGACGCCTGTTTTTTTAAAATATCCAAAGCGGTGATGATCGAGACCCCGGATTTTATGAGGATCGCCAAACGCTTGGCGAACACAATCTGGTCCTGGGTGCCCATTTTTGCCATGGATTTAAAAAGCGACTTTGGTTTGGCCACGTCTTCGGCTTGGCTCTCGCGCCAGAAATAATCCAATTTCTTATCGGTCACTTCCGTCTTTTTGGCCGCCATCTTGAATTTCAACCGACCCAAAAAAGGCGCGACAAACCGGTCCTTAAAACTGTTTTTTACGGTATCATTCATATAACATTCTTATAATTTCTTCTATGGTCGTAATCCCCTGCTGAGCCTTGATGAAACCGTCCTCGACAATGGGCACCATGCCTTCGGCCACGGCAATGTCGCGAATCTGCCCGGAAGACGCTTTCTTCAGGACCGCTTCGCGGATGGAATTGTCGGGCACCAGCACTTCGTGGATACCTAAGCGCCCCGAGTAGCCGGTCTTGCCGCATTTGTCGCAACCCTGACCGTAATAGAATTCTTTTTTCTTGCCCAAAATATCTTCCGGGATCACGTGTCCCAAGCTTTTTAACTCCGCGGCGGTTATCTTGCGTTCGGTCTTACAATTGGGGCATATTCTGCGCACCAGCCGCTGGCCGATAGCCACGTTGACCGTGGACGCGATCAGGTAACTTTCGATCTTCATGTCCAAAAGCCGCGGCAAGGTCGTAGCCGCGTCGTTGGTGTGCAAAGTGGACAGCATCAAATGGCCGGTAAGCGCGGCATTCACGGCAATCCCCGCGGTCTCCGCGTCGCGAATCTCGCCCACCATGATAATGTTAGGATCCTGGCGCAAAATGCTGCGCAAACCGCTGGCAAAGGTCAAATCGGTGCGCGGGTTAACTTGGATTTGCTGAATACCATTGACGGAGTATTCCACCGGATCCTCAATGGTAATGATGGAAATTTTTTCCTTATTGAGCTCTTTGAGCAAAGTATAAAGCGTGGTCGTCTTGCCGCTGCCCGTGGGTCCAGTGGCCAAAATCATGCCGTAGGGCTTTTTAGCCGCGGCTTCGATCTTGGTTATATTTTGCGCCGAGAAACCCAAACTCTCCAAAGTGAACGCCTCGGCCTGGTCGGCCAGCAGGCGCAGCACCGCGTTTTCACCATAATATGTCGGCGCCACCGAAACACGGATATCCACCTGCCTACCGCCAATGATCAAACGAAAACGCCCGTCCTGGGGCGCTTGGTGTTCATCGGTACGCAAGCCCGACAATATCTTAATACGGCTGATAATTTCGGGATGGACTACTATCGGTAAACTATAAAAATCTTTCAACCAGCCGTCTATCCGGTAACGAACACGGATTGATTCTCCTTGGGGCTCAATATGGATGTCCGAAGCGCGCGAATCTTGCGCCCCTTCAATTATAAAAGCGACTAGCTTGATTACCGAAGCGCCTCGACCCTTCGCTAGCTCTTGTTGTATCGGACTATCTGCCATACCTTCATTCGTCGCCACGCAACGACCAATCCAAAATATAATTTGGCCGCGGACACGGACAATCGGCCACATTAAAATATATTACCACCTAAGCCCGTCCCGTGTCATGTCCCATGAAAATTTTCCTAACCTAAAACCCCTCCGACAGGAGGGGCTTGGATAATATTGATTACCTTGCCAAACCGTTGGCCTTGACGAAGGCGATTTTGCGAAGTAATTGTTTTTTCGGATCCCGAACCAGAAAAAATTTCAGCTTCGCCCTTAAGAGCCAGGAAAGCGCCGCGAGCGCTCCCAGCACGCCAAAGGCAATACCGGTGAACGTCTTTGAGTCAAACCCGGTGGAAACCGTGGTCGCTCCCTGTACGCCGCTCCGGTAGACCTGTACCGCGGCTGTGGAATTGGCCGAGGTGCCGTTGGCGGTCACCGTGGCCGTGTTGGTCAAGGTCGTCTGGCCATAGGCGAAGCTGCCTTCGCCGGCTACTGTCGCGTCAAAAGTGATGACGCGCACGTCGCCCGCCAGCAAGGAATCCAAGTTGATGCCGGACACCAGGTTGCCGCCGAGATTGAAACCGCTTACCTGTACGTTGCGGACATTGGCGATACCGGCCGGCGCCGCGTCGCGCACAATAACGTTATCGGATTTGCCGGATCGTCCGACAACTTCGATGCGGTACGAAACCGTATCGTTGGGCTTGGCCGAAACCGTTCCCTGGTAGCCGCCGCCCGCGGTCACGTTGCGCACGTTCTTGGTGATGCTCACAACGCCCGGAACCGGCTTAGGCTCCTCTTCGCGCTCGCAGTTCTCGGCGCGCACCGTGGCCGTATCGGTCACGGTCCGACCGGAAGCCGTCACCTTCACCTTGGCAGTGTAGGTATCGATATTCGCGTAATCACAAAGGTTGGACGCGGTGTAACGGGTTTCGTCGGTGGTCACCGTCTTATCCCAGTCACCGTCATTTTCGCAATCGAAATAATAAGTGTAGTCGCCGTCATAGCTGCCGTAATTGGTAAGCTTGGCGGTCATATCTACGTCGCGCAAAGGCGCGCATCCCGAATCCGGGCTGGTCGTCAACGCGACGTTGAAATTGTAGGTCTTTTTCGTGATTTGCACCTTCATCGTGTCGGAATCGGTCGCGCAATCGTTTTTCGCGGTCATGGTGCAGGTATAGGTCGCGTCGTCCTCATCTTCATCGATGCTCAAGGTCGGACGCAAGCTTGCGCGATTGCTCAAAGTGCCGCCGGTGCAGGACCACGAGATCGTCGGCGATCCGCCGAACCCCGCGCCGCTGACCGAACCCTCAAGGGTGACCTCGTCGCCGGCGTCCACGTCCTGATCCGGTCCGGCGTTGGCCTGCAAATTATCCTCCTGGCCGGTCAAGGTAACGCTGTCGGTAGCACTGCCGCCGCCGTTCGAACAGGTCAAAGTATAGGTCCGCGCACCGGTGAAATTGCCCACGCCCTCGGTACCCGAAGTATTTTTGTTGCCCGTCCAACTGCCCGACGCTACGCACGATTCGGCGTTAGTCGAGGTCCAGATCAAATCGGCATTACGGTTGCAGACAACATCTCCGGAAGTGCGGAGGTCAATAGTCGGATTATTAATATTGCACGAACCGTTGCTGCAAGTTTCCCAGCTTTTGCAATCGATTTTGGTATCCCACTTGGTGCAACCGTTGCTGCCTTTGACGCAAGTCTTGTAACCGTTGCCATCGCAAACGCGTTGGCCCTCGGTGCATTCGTCGGTGCATTTGACGCACATGGTCTCGGTATATTCGGTCATCCGGCCCGCGAAAATATAAGGCACGGACGTGTTGTCGCTCGTAAAAGGATTGACGCAGGGGCCCTCATAGGCATCCACCTGGGTCATACAGTTGTCGGTCCGCACCGTCATGGTCGCGGTCTGGCCCGGCTGAAGGGTCATCACCTGCGAATCGAAAAGAGTCTGGGTGCTCAGCCAGCCCGCGGCATTGGGCCGGATATAGACGCGGTAGGAACACAAGCTCACCTGCTTGGCCGCGCAGTTTGCCCGGTTGGTCACGTTGAGCTTGGCGTCGGCGCCGTTGCCCGCGATGTTGGCCCAGCTGCTCGTTACGCAACCGGAAGCGGCCTGGGCATTGGCCTGCCCGGCAAAAATCAAGCTGAAAACGAAAATCACGCTTAAAGCGAAAACGAATTTAATAATTTTACTCATGTTTTTTGGTTTTTTTGATATATTTAATTTGACTTTATATTATAGCAAATATTTTATAATTTGTCAATATAAATGCGTCTTTAAATAAAACGAGGGGAGCTCTCCTCCCCGCTTCAAAATCTTGCCACTTCAATAGCAGGTTTTTGACCTCGCGTCAAGATTGGTATTGGCATGGTTCAATAAACCAAAACCCGCCTTCGCATAAAGCTACGGCGGGTGAATGCGGGCTCTACGGGATGACGTTAGAACCACATTAATCGTAAATAATCATTGATTTAAAAAATAAAAACACTTTCGTGTGTCTTTAATTTTAGATTTTAAATTTTAAGAAAAAGAAAACGAGGAAAGGAAATTATTGATAAGCCCACGGATGGTCTAACCCGAGAACTCCCCTAGCTATCCTCTTAATATTAAATTTCAGAGGATGACTTTCTTGCTCTTCTCGGGAAACCCTTTCCCCGTTTATAAGGTCTCTTATGCGAACCTGCGCCCAATAATGGGCCTGTGCCTCCTCCTTCTCCAGCTTGAGTGCGTCGGGAATGTCCTTCCCTTCCCGTACCTCAATCTGGATATCTCTTTCGATCAACTGTAGCTGTTTTTTAGCTTCTTTAATGTTTTCGTCTGCGAGTCTTGCTTGGGTGCCAAGCGCATTCATAAACTGAGTGCGCTGACGACCCTTCATTCCATCAAAGACCGTAACCATAAGTAAATTATATGCTAATAAATAACTTTTGTCAAGTTTATTTACGCGCGGGATTTACTGAAAAAAGGTTTAACTTATTTCCAACAGAATCCAGAATAGCCGGGAATGCTTATGGCCAGCCCCAAATCGAGGCTAACCGACCCCCGACTGAGCGTCGCTTGCCCTTCCAGATGGCTATCTTCCAGGGCGGCGCTCGCAAAGGGGCAGCCGGGCTCGAATCGGGCTCTGGCCAACGCATTTTAGCCGCAGGTGGGGGTAAAAAGGAGGCGTTGGCCAAAGCTAAAAACTCGTCGTTGAGTCGTCGTTCTGGAACGACGAGTTTTTAGGAGCCCGATTCGATCCGGCCTGGTGGCAAATCCAAGCTCTGAGCTTCTGTTCCGGCGCTGTTTCCCCTCCGTAGGCGGCGCTCCGCCTACTCCGGGCTTACAGGGAAACAGCGCCTTTGGTTTGTGGTTATCCCAAGGTTTGAGCCTTTGTCCGGCTGCCCTCGAAATGCCCGACTTCGTGCCTAAAGGTCAGGGCAAGCGGTAGCTCACGCCGGAAACCGCTCCCCCGCAAAAACCGCTTAACGATGCCTGCGCCGGAAACCGGCTTCGCCATATATCAAGTACCGTTATCACGGACCTTGATATTTTCCGCCTCCGGCCTCTACGGTTTTTGCTCCTCCGCTTTTCCCGAAAGTCTTTTGCTAAACCGCAAAAGCCTTTCCGAAAATTTCCGGCTTAGGTTGTTGGGATCAGCCGCCGCCGTCCGGCTTTCAAAAATACAGCTTTGGGGCGGTATTTTTAAAACACCCTTTGCCTGTCGTCAAAGAGCGCAAGGCCTCCCGGCGGCGGCTGATTTCGCTCGACACCCCTGATAGCTTTTAACAAATGAGCTAGCTTTAAGCCTTTTTGTCTGCGGTTATCTTATCGGCAATAGATAATAAAGCTTCCTTGGCTGGCGAATCGCCCGCGCAAACCAACGGCTCGCCGTTATCGCCGGAAAGAACAATCTTCGGATCAATCGGAATCGACCCCAAAAACGGTATTCCGTACTGTTCGGCAATTTTCTTCCCGCCGCCTGTTTTGAATAAATTGATTTCTTTGCCGCAATGCGGGCAATTAAACCCGCTCATGTTTTCAATCAAGCCATGGATTTTAAGTTTCAATTCCTTGGCGAAATTTATCGCTTTCTTTGAATCCAGCAGAGAAACATCCTGCGGCGTGGTTACTATAACGGCCCCGGCTTCGGGCAACAGTTGAGCAATTGAAAGCGGCTCATCTCCCGTACCGGGCGGCGAATCGATTATCAGCCAATCCAGATCGCCCCAAGTTACGTCTTTGACGAATTTTTCAATGACCTTCATTTTGGCCGGGCCGCGCCAAATTATCGGGCTGTCCGGTTTTGGAATA
>JALOQL010000032.1 GCA_025453415.1 Minisyncoccota bacterium | reverse complement strand
CCGTGTCGTACCGGATCGTGGTGACCGCGGTTGACGGCAATGCTTCCAACGTTATGGTGCGCGACGCGATGCCCGCGGGCATCACCAACATCGGCAACGTCATGCTTGACGGCATGGTTTTCACCGGCACCAATTTGGAGAGCGGGATGAACATCGGCAATTTGGCCCAGGGCCAGAGCAAGACCATCACGTTTGACGCAACGGTCGCAAGCGAAGCCAATTTCCCTTACGGCCAGTCGACCTTGACCAATACGGCCACGGTGACGGTGGACGGGGGAACGGCCAATTCCAGCGCCGCGGTACAGGTTTACCGGCGCGCGGTGCAGGGAGCGACCATAATTTCCACGGGTTTTGACGGCACCAAATATGCCGGCATGGGCCTGGGCATCGCCGTGATCATCCTGGGACTTGCCTGGGCGGCATTCGCCCTCCTAGGAAAGAAAAAGATCGGCGCCGAAGCGTTGCTCGCGCAAAAGATCGCGCGGATCCGCGAACAGAACGGGATCGCGTAATCGACAGCAATTTCAAGGCCCCTCGCAAGAGGGGTCTTTTGATTAAAATGCCATTAAAGAGATTTCTTGACAGAATCGCCCGATATTTTAAAATTGATAAAAGTCGCTTTTGGAGTCCTTAGGACACTTTTTATAATGGAGGGAAAAATATGAGCAAAACAATATTTTGGAAATGCGGTTTGGCTGTGTTTTTCGCGATCGTTTTTGGATTGTCGGGTGTGGCGCAGGCCAGCAATTGTTCGAATTGCGACGATTGCGGCGATATCAGGATAAACGCGGGAGAAGATGTTGAAGTGAACGTTGACGGCACGGCGCGCCTGGACGCGACCATCAACGGCAGTTACGACCGGTTCTCTTGGTCGTGCACCGGCGGTACCCTTTCGAATTACAGCGTGCTTGACCCGACTTTCCGCGCCGATAGCAACGACAACCGGGGTTCGCAAACCTGCACCATCACGGTTTACAACGGTTGCGCGGCCGAGTCGGACAGCGTGCGCATCGACACTTCACGCAATCGCGATCGGTCAACCAAGTTCCGGGTGGCGCTTTTGGCCAAGCCCGCCACAACCTGCGCGCCCACGCGCCGGGTCGGATTGGAGGCAACGATCTATGACCAGCCGAGCCAATGGCGGGAATTTACATACAATTTTGACTGCAATAGCGACGGTACCTGGGACCGCAGCATCACCACCGGCGATACCAAGGTGACCGTGGGTGATTTGTGCGATTATCCGGCGGTCGGACAATATACCGCGCGCGTCGAAGTGATTCACGGCACAAGCCGCGTGACCGATACCGACATTATCAAGGTTGAGGATTGCGAGCTACGGGAACGGCAAAGCTTTTTGGGGGCGTCGGTTAACATCACCAAAACCGTGCGCAACGTGACGTCCGGAGGCGGTTTCATGGGAACGGTGAACGCCAATCCGGGCGATACCCTGGAATACCGCATCGTGATCTCGGGTAATTCTGGCCGGACAAATAATGTCGTGGTCCGCGACGAGATCCCGGCGGGCATGACGCTTATTGGCGATCCGGAGCTGGACGGCGTAAGGATTTTCGGGGGCGACCTGGCTCGCGGCGTGAACATTGGCGAGATGCGCGCGGGCTTTGCCAAAACCCTGACCTATGCGACCAAGCTCGCGAGCAGCTACAACTTCAGTGCCGCGCAAACCACGCTTTCGAATACGGCAACCGTAACGGCCGACGGTCGGTCGGCCAACTCCAGCGCCGCGGTTCAAGTGTTAACGGCCAACGCGTATCCAGCAATAACTTCAATGAGTTCGCCGGTAAAATCCGCCACCATGATCTCGACCGGTTTTGACGCGGGGCTGGCAGTACGGCTGGGAATATTTGCTTTGGGTATTTTGGCGGCTGCCGGTTGCGCCTGGTATTTCGGCCGGAAGCGGCCCGTAACGCCAGAAACCCTAGCCGCAAAGGTATCGTTCTAACCGTTTCCTTCATATTAAAAGGGTCTAACCCCTTTAAAAGGGTTAGACCCTTTTAGTTCTTTTTCCGCTAGAGCATTGAATTTTTGGAAAAAAATGCTAATCTATTAAAATTGAATTAGGAAGAAAGTCAGGGGCAATTAGCTCAGTGGTAGAGCGTTCCGTTCACATCGGAAAGGCCACAGGTTCGAGCCCTGTATTGCCCACATTGTGAAAATCCTGCGTAAATACCCTTCGAAGAAGTCGGGAAACAGCATCACGCGTGCCGGATAGTAAAAAATTCATGGGATGCCGCAATTAGGATATAATTATTGCCGCGGTCCAAAAAAAGGACCCGATTATTAAAAATGGCTTCATTGAACAACCGTAATGTGTCATTATTAATTATCGGAGTTTTCGTTTTGGTGATAATGTCAATTGTGTCAGTTGTTTTCCTTGAAAAACAATTGGATAAAACATCCGAAAAAAGGATGGCGGAGTCATCAGGCGCAACCGGCAGCCCGAATAATGGAACCTCAACGGCAAACACGGAAGAAAATAATGTTAATGCCGTTCCAACCGGAGACTCCGAGAAGAACGATGTGAAAATTGCTTGCCAAAAAGAAAAACCCGTAATAGCGGATGCGGCAGCGAAAAAACATTTTTCGAGTGAATTATTGGGAATAGAGTTTAGCTATCCGGAAAGCTGGGGCGATGTTAAATTGGAAGAAATTATTCGTGAAAATTATCTTTTTCCGGGGATGCCACCCGCCGCGCTTGGACAGGAATTCGAAAGACGCGGTTTGCCTAAAGATTTTATCGAAACATTCACGGCGTGGGAATATGATGCGCAAATGGAATTTCTTAAAAAGGATCGCGGCGGGTATGATGCTTTCTTGAGTAAAGAAGCAAATTTGTCGTTTTCAAAAAATCAAAGGGCTTTTTTATCGGCGTTCAATGAAAATTACCTCGATATGAGCGGTTATGAGAACGCGGTGCCGGTAAGTACGGTTTATAAAGGTGACGCCAAACTAGAATCAAGTGCGTTCGATTCGGCGTCGCCGTGGAATTTGCCGGCGCAACTCAAGATAGACAGGTTATCGGTCGGTGAATGCTCTATTTTGGCGAATGGATTGCTGAAGGTGGCCGGTGATTTTGATGCGAGCGGCATGGATGAGAAAATAACCAAAGTGGTCATTATAGGGAATTTAAGCTCAAGCCTGGAATATGATGGAATGGTGCTTCAATATCTTCCGCAAAACCATGGGTCGCCCAGTCAAACTCTTAATGAATTTATGGCTTTCGGCGCGGGTGTTAAAATAAAATAAACCAAAGAATAATCACATAAAACACTATGTCCTCCGATCCCAACAAGAAAGTGAAAGTGCTTTTTACCTGCTTGGACTGGCGGCTTCATCCGCAAGTCGAGGAATTTTTCACCAAGGACGGCGTCGCCTGCGACATGTGCATCACGGCCGGTTCGGTCAAGGATCTGATTGATCCGCTAACCAGGGAATTTTTTTTGAAACAGATCGATATTTCGAAACGGCTCCATAACTGCCAAGCCGTTATTCTGACCATGCACATGGATTGCGGCGCTTACGGCGGCTCCAAAGCGTATGACGGACTCGATGCCGAGATTGCCGGTTGCACAGACGAGCTAAAAAAAACCAAGGCGATCGTCGAGGAAAGATTTCCCGGTTTGCCGGTGGAGACTTATATCATCGATTTGGAGCACGCCCAGAACGGCTGGAATATCGCGCCCGAGGCGGTTGAGATCTAAGACCCATGAAGAAAAGGACCTTTCTGTATCCTCTCGCGACAATGTGCAACACCATCATCGGTGTTGGTATTTTTGGTTTGCCGTTCGTTGCGGTCAAGGTGGGTTTGCCCACGATGCTGGCCTACTTCGCGGTCCTGGGGGTGTTGGTCGCGATCATCCACCTGATGTTTTGCGAACTTTCCCTGAAAACTCCGGACTACAAGCGTTTGCCGGGGTTTTGCAAGATATATTTGGGAGACTGGGCTAAAAGCTTGGCGCTGGTAACCAATATTATCGGTTTTTTCGGCATACTGGTGGCGTTCATGATCGTGGGCGGAGAATTCCTTTACCAGTTCGTTTCGCCGCTTCTTGGCGGGCCGCAGATCGTCTATAATTTTGTTTATTACATTTGCGGCGCGGTATTGATCCTGTTCGGAATCGACATCGTGTCTCGCGTCGGGCTTTGGGGATTGGGTATGTTTTTCGCGATCTTTACGGTATTGGCGGTAAAGGGTATTCCATATTACGCCGCCGGCAATCTTTGGACCCATATCGGGACGGCAAAGGATTTCTTTTTGCCGTACGGCGCCGTATTGTTCGCCCTCTGGGCGTCGTCATCGATACCCGAGATCGAGGAAATGCTTGGCCGCAACAACCGCAAGGACCTGCTTAAACCGGTGGTTGTGACGGCTTCGGTGCTGGCACTGGTAACTTATATCCTTTTCATTATCGTTATCGTGGGCGTCACCGGACCCGGCACCACCGACAACGCCTTTGTCGGGTTGGGTAATGTTCTGGGCCACAGCGCCGTGGGCCTATTTTACCTTTTTGGCCTGGTGACCAGTTTCACTTCGTTCATTATCGTGGGCCTGACGCTGAAGAAAATGCTGACCTACGACATGCGCATCGAAAAACGGGTTGCCTGGTGGCTGGTCGCGGTTGTGCCGATGTTCCTCTTCATGAGCGGTTTTAAAAACTTCATCGACATATTCTCGCTGGTGGGCGGCGTGTTCCTGGGACTGGACGGCATCCTCATCCTGCTGATGTACAAAAAGATCCGGCCCGATCGGGAGCTCCTGGTGAACCCTTTGTTAACGATATTCATTGGAGGTATAATATATGAATTGGTCTATTACCTGAAATTCTAAAATTTCCGCCGGTTAGCCGGCAGCGCGTGATATGCTGGTTTTTTACATCATTCTTTTCATCGCTTGCTGTATCGCCCTCTATTTTGCCGGAAACTTGGTGCTGGAAGGCGTTTCGCGCGCGGCGCGGCGTTTTTGCGTAAACGAGTTCGTGATGGCATTTTTTGTAATGGCATTGGCGGCCAGTTTGCCAAATCTTTTCCTGGCGATAATGGCGGTCGCAAATGGCGTACCCCAGCTCTCGCTTGGCGACGTAATGGGCGGAAACGTGGTCGATATGACGCTTGCGATCGCCTTGGCGGTATTTTTTTCGAAGAAAGGAGTTAGCGCGAAAGGAGAGACCATGCAAATGAGCCTTTTTTTCACATTTATCGCCGCGATATTGCCGCTCGTCCTTCTTATCGACAACAACTTATCCCGCATCGACGGCTTGGTGCTGATGGTTTTTTTCTGTGTTTATATTTACTGGTTACTCTCAAAAAAAGAGAGGTTTTGCTTCATATACAGCGGCCATAAAATTGGCAATAATGAAACTTCCGGCGCGGCAAATTATGGCAAATTGCTGGGCGGCATACTGATTCTTGCCGGCGTGGCGCAATCTGTCATCTTGCTGGCAGAGTCTTTTTCGATTGATTACGCGATATCGCTGCCTCTTGTCGGGACGTTGATCGTTGGGCTGGGGAATTCACTGCCGGAGATCTATTTTGGAATTTTGGCGGCAAAAGCGGGCAGGACAAAAATGATCCTGGGCGACGTGATGGGAGCGATCATTTTACCCGGGACTTTGGTGCTCGGGTTGGTGGCTTTGCTTTCGCCAATTGAAATTACGGATGTAAAAATGTTCGCGGTGGCGAGGTATTTTCTGTTGTTGGCGGCGATAATTTTTTACGTTTGCGCCCGCACCGGCCAAAAAATAACCAAAAAGGAAGCATTGATGCTCCTTTCGATATACCTCGCTTTTCTGATGATCGAAATATTCACCAAATAGCCGCAAGCGAAACGTAGAAACGCGATACGTCGACACGCAGATTTAAGTACCGGTTATGGATACTGACTCGAGTAATCAAATCAAAAACTTTACTGATTTGAGAGCCTGGCAAGAAGGCCATAAATTGGTTTTGCTGATTTATACGTTATTAAAGTCGTTTCCACGTGAGGAGCTGTGCTCGCTTGTCGATCAAATGAAAAGAGCTTCTGTCTCGGTCACTTCCAATATTGCCGAGGGATTTGGGAGACAAACATACAAAGAAAAAACTCAATTTTATTGCTTGGCGCAAGGTTCGCTGACGGAGTTATGGAATCAATTAATGATAGCGAAAGATATTGGCTATATTAAAGGAAATGAATACGAACAAATTGAAAATCAAATAAGCCTTACGCATCAATTATTGCGCGGCCTTATACGCAAAACGAAATCGTTTTGCAGCTAATCCTGTTTTAGAATCTACGTTTCTACGTGTCGGCGTGTCGCGATTCCGCAATTTTTATCTGGTCTATTCTCTTCTTGATCAAAGCCGCCTTGTCGAATTGAAGGTTGCGGCGGGCTAGGTCCAGCTGGCCGTTCAATTCCTTGACGTATTCCTTGATAAATTCGTCGCGCGGCATTTTCTCTTCCTTTTTATCCCGCGCCGACAGTGTCTCCTTGATCTCTTTGTAGATAATTTCCGGCGTAATGTCGTTTTTTTTGTTGTAGGCCTCCTGGATGGCGCGGCGGCGGCCGGTTTCGTCGATAGCGCGGCGCATCGAGCCGGTTACCGTGTCGGCGTACATGATGACCAGGCCGTCGGGATGGCGCGAGGCGCGCCCCATTATCTGAACCAGCGACGTGTCGTCGCGCAAAAATCCTTCCTTGTCCGCGTCAAAAATGGCGATCAGCGACACTTCGGGCAGATCCAGCCCCTCGCGCAGGAGGTTGATACCGACCAAAACGTCATAAGTCCCTTTGCGAAGCTCGGCCAGAATCTTGGGGCGCATCAGAGTTTTTATCTCCGAATGGAGATACTCGGCCTTGATGTGTTTTTTCTTCAAATAATCGGCCAGGGCTTCGGCCAGGCGTTTGGTAATGGTCAGGGCCAGGACTCTTTGCCCCGCGTCTTTGCGCTTTTCGATCTCTTTGACGATATCCTTTATCTGGTCAACGCTCGGCCTGATATCGATGACCGGGTCAAGCAGGTAAGTGGGCCGCACGATCTGTTCGGCAATTTGGCTCGAAACCGATTTTTCGTAGCTTCCTGGCGTGGCCGAAACAAAAACCACCTGATTCACTTTTTCCAGGAACTCGGGATATTTCAACGGCCGGTTGTCCACGGCCGAAGGCAAGCGGAATCCGTATTCGATGAGCGGCTTTTTCCGGGCGGCGTCGCCGGCTTGCATGCCACGGATCTGGGGCACGGTGATGTGCGACTCGTCGATCATTATAAGGTAATCCTTGGGAAAATAATCCAAAAGGGTATAGGGCGACGAATCCGGTTGGCGAAAGTCGAGATGTCTCGAATAATTTTCGATGCCATGGCACCAGCCGACCTCGCGGATGAGCGACATGTCGTATTCGGTGCGGCGCTTGATCCGTTCGGCCTCGATCAACTTATCCTTCTTTTTGAAATAGGCCGATTGCGCCTCCATCTCTTTTTTGATATTGGACAGCGCCAGCTCAACCTTGTCCCCGCCGGCCATCCAGAATTTTGCCGGCCACAGGTCGGCCTCATCCGCCGGCACAAAGCTTCCGAACGGCGCGTTGCTTTGGCTCAAGCTTTTGACGCGGCCGTTTTCGATCTCGATGCGGGTGATCGTTTCGGCGCCGGCCAGCCACACATCAACGAAATTCATGCGCTTGCGGAACCGCCCGCGCGCCAGCTCGTAGTCGTTGCGCTCGTACTGCAGATCGAGAAGCCGGGAAAACAACTGCTCGAAAGTCATGGGCTCGCCGGTTTTGACGATCAGCCGCTCACGCAGATAGGTCTCCGGCGATCCAAGATTATAAATGCAGGAAACCGACGCGACCACGATGGCGTCGCGGCGGGAAAGGATCGACTGGACCGCTTCGTGGCGCAGGCGGTCGATTTCTTCGTTGATCTTGGAATCCTTTTCGATGTACGTATCGGTCGCGGGGATATAGGCTTCGGGCTGGTAGTAATCGTAGTAGGACACGAAATAGCAAACCTCGTTTTCCGGGAAAAAGCTTTTGAATTCTTCGTATAATTGCGCCGCAAGGGTCTTGTTGGGCGAAATCACCAGCGTGGGCCGTCCGGTGTTTTCGATCGCCTTGGCCATGGTATAGGTCTTGCCCGAACCGGTAACGCCAAGAAGCGTCTGGAATTTGTTCCCGGCTTTGATTCCCGCCACCAATTTTTCGATGGCCTGCGGCTGGTCGCCCCGCGGCTTAAATTGTGAAACGATTTTTAATTCCATTGACTATAATGATAATTTATATATAATTTTTTAAGGTGGAAATATGAAAGAAGCGCCATGGCCATTCGGTGCAACAATAAACCACAAAATCTTCGGCCCTTTAAGAATTTGCTGTATCGCTGTCGAAATCAAGACCCAATGCCACATTTTTGGGGTAGCAAATAGTTTTGGCGATGAACTGGATCGATTGCGAGAGGGGGAGATAGTGTTTGCGCAAATTTAAGCGGCCGAGAAACTATTTTTTTGTAGTTTCTTTTATTATATTAAGTCTTTTTTGCCTGTTATACGTAATCGCGAATCTATGCGCTTCGTCGCGCACGCGCAGCAAATGATTGGCGACATTCTGGGGTAATTTCGCGATCGATACATAATTGCCCGAAAATGGCGAATACAGGCGGCCGCCGCCGGTTTTGGCGAGGGCGACAACCGGAATATCGATGCGGCGCGCCGCTTTCAGCTGGCCCTTGCCGCCGTCCAAAACGATCAGATCGGGCTTGGGCCATTCTTGGTGTCGCAACCGCCGCTGCAATATTTCGGCCAGCGATGCCACGTCGTTCTGGCCGTCCACGGTTTTAATCTTGAACTTGCGGTACTGGCTTTTATCCGCCTTGCCGCCCACCGATACCACCATCGAACCCACGGACAAAGTGCCTGAAAGGTTTGAAATATCATAGCATTCGATGCGCAGGTTTTTCCCTTGGTAAAGCTCGAGTAAAGATCTCAAAGTTTGCAGGATGTTCAGGTATCTTTTTTTTGATCTTGGCCAGACACACAATCCGGGACATAAACCCAGATCAGCATAGAGGCAGTGCTTTTTCGGTAGTTTAGCACAGGTTCGGTAGGGAAGTAATTTTCGGATTTCGAGCAAAAATGACTTGACCTCGCGTCCGTTCACGA